>NZ_JBEYXK010000020.1:0-30812 GCF_040645035.1 Streptomyces sp. NPDC046876
CCCCAAACCCCGCGCCTCAAACGCCGGCGAGGCTGAATGGGCCCGGTCCGCCGGCCACGGCGGCCGCCCAGGCCGTCGACGCGGACCCGGCGGTGCCGGGAGCAGCTCAGGTGAGGTCGAACTCCCCGCCCTGCGCGCCCAGCACGAACTTGCGCCACTCGTCGGGCGCGAAGATCAGCGACGGGCTCTCGGGCCGCTCGCTGTTGCGCATCGCGATGAACCCCTCGACGAAGGCGATCTGGACGTCGCCCGCCCCCCGGCTGCTCGACTGCCAGTCGGCCTCACTGAGGTCCAGGTCCGGCTTACCCCAGCCGGTCGGCGGCTGCGAAGTCATGCTCTCGGCCACGTGCGTGCTCCTCCCGGTACGTCGTCCGGGGGCCAGGGTAACCATCGCGGCCCGTGTCGCACAGGCCACGGTGAGTCACCCGAGCCGCGGCGCCTGCCGGGCCCACCCGCCCCGAACCCCCGTCCGGTCAGGACGCCGGCATCCCGGCCCCCACGAGCCACATCGCGAAGAACTGCGCGCCGCCCCCGTACGCGTGCCCGAGCGCCCGCCGTGCTCCCGGAACCTGGTGCTCCCCGGCCCGGCCGCGGACCTGGAGGGCCGCCTCCGCGAACCGGATCATGCCGGAGGCGCCGATCGGGTTGGTGGACAGCACGCCGCCGGAGGGGTTCACGGGCAGGTCCCCGTCGAGTTCGGTGGCGCCGGCCTCGGTGAGCTTCCAGCCTTCGCCCTCCTGCGCGAAGCCGAGGTTCTCCAGCCACATCGGCTCGTACCAGGAGAACGGCACGTACATCTCGACGGCGTCGATCTCCCGGCGCGGGTCGGTGATGCCGGCCTGCCGGTAGACGTCGGCCGCGCAGTCCTTGCCGGCCTGCGGCGAGACGAAGTCCTTGCCGGCGAAGAGCGTCGGCTCGCTGCGCATCGCACCGCCGTGCACCCACGCGGGCGGCCTCGGGGCGCGCGCCGCGCCCGCCCGGTCGGTGAGGACCATCGCGCAGGCCCCGTCGGAGGAGGGGCACGTCTCGGAGTACCGGATCGGGTCCCACAGCATCGGCGAGGCCTGGACCTTCTCCAGGGTGATGCCGTGCTCGTGCAGGTGGGCGTACGGGTTCTTCAGCGCGTTGCGCCGGTCCTTGTACGCGACGAGCGAGCCGACCGTGTCGGGGGCGCCGGTGCGCCGGATGTACGCGCGCACGTGCGGGGCGAAGAACCCGCCCGCCCCCGCCAGCAGGGGCTGCTGGAAGGGGACGGGCAGCGACAGGCCCCACATGGCGTTGGACTCCGACTGCTTCTCGAAGGCCAGCGTCAGCACGGTGCGGTGCACCCGGGCGGCGATCAGGTTGGCGGCGACCAGCGCCGTGGAGCCGCCGACCGAGCCGGCGGTGTGCACGCGCAGCATCGGCTTGCCGGTCGCGCCGAGCGCGTCGGCCAGGTACAGCTCCGGCATCATCACGCCCTCGAAGAAGTCGGGGGCTTTGCCGATGACCACCGCGTCGACGTCGGCCCAGTCCAGCTCGGCGTCGGCGAGGGCGCGGGCGGCCGCCTCACGGACGAGTCCGGCGAGGGAGACGTCGTGGCGGGCGGCGACGTGCTTGGTCTGGCCGATCCCGACGACGGCGACGGGTTCCTTGCCCCTTCGGCTCACGTGCGGTCTCCTTCCAGGACGGCCACCAGGTTCTGCTGCAGGCAGGGGCCGGAGGTGGCGTGGGCGAGGGCCCGGTGGGACTCCCCGCGGTGGATCCGGGCGGCGGCCTCGCCGATCCGGATCAGGCCGGCGGCCATCATCGGGTTGGCGGCCAGGGCCCCGCCCGAGGGGTTGACGGCCACGCCGCCGCCGAGCCGCAGGGCCCTGCGCAGGACGAGCTCCTGGGAGGAGAACGGCGCGTGCAGCTCGGCGGTGTCGACCGGGGCGCCGCCGAAGAGGCCCGCGTGCTCGGCGGCGAGCCGGGTGGAGGGGGAGTCGGTGAGGTCGCGCAGGCCGAGGCCGTGCGGCTCGATCCGGTGGTCGATGCCGGTGATCCAGGCCGGGCGGGCGCACAGCCGCCGGGCGGTGTCGTCCGCGGCGAGGACCACGGCGGCCGCGCCGTCGCCGACGGGCGGGCAGTCGCCGGTGCGCAGCGGCCTCACCTGGTAGTCGCCCTGCGGGACGGCGCCGCGGAGCTGGGCGTGCGGGTTGGCCTCGGCGGCGGCCCGGCTGCGGGCGCCGACGGCGGCGAGGGCGGGTTCGTCGGCCCGGCCCGCGTCGATGAGGGCCTGGGCCTGGAGGGCGGCCAGTGCGACGGAGTCGGGCCACAGCGGCGCCGTGTAGTAGGGGTCGAGCTGCCGGGTCAGCACGTCGCGTACGGAGCCGGGCGAGGACTTGCCGTACGCGTACACGAGCGCGGTGTCGGCCTCGCCTGTCTGGATCTTGACCCAGGCCTCGTAGAGGGCCCAGGCGCCGTCCATCTCGACGTGCGACTCGGAGATCGGCGGCCAGGCGCCCACCCCGTCGAGGGTCATGGTGAAGGAGAAGGGCCGGCCGGCGAGGTAGTCGCTGGAGCCTGAGCAGGTGAAGCCGATCTCGCCGGCCTTCAGCCCGGTGCGGTCCAGCACCTCGTGCAGGACCGGCATCAGCATCTCGACCTCGCTGAGCTCGTCGGTGCGGCGCCGGTGGTCGCTCTGGGCGAAGGCGACGACGGCGACGTCGCGGGCGTACCGGGAGCGCGGTGCGTGCGGGGTCATCAGATGAGCTCCTTGTACGCGTCGTAGTCCGCGTCCGGCTCGCCGGTGGGGCGGTAGTGGTCGGGGTGGCTGCTTCCCTCGGTCCACACCGGTTCGACGCGCAGTCCCATGCGGACCTGGTCGTAGGGGATGCCGGCGATCCGGCCGTGCAGGGCGAGGTCGGCGCCGTCGAGGGCGATGTGGGCGTAGACGTAGGGCACTTCGATGTCCAGGGTCTTCGCCTTGATGTTCACGATGCAGAAGGTGGTGACCGTGCCGGCGGGACCGACCTCCACCCGGTCGGTGGTGGCGACCCCGCAGGTGGGGCAGGCGCCGCGCGGCGGCACGTACACCTTGTGGCAGGAGGGGCAGCGTTCGCCGACGGTGCGGTGTTCGGCGAGGGCGTTGATGTACGCGGTCTGGGCGCGGCCGGGGCTGTAGGTGTAGTCGAGGCGGGCCTCGGCGACGATGCCGGTGACGGGGTCGGCGAACACGCCGTCGTGCGCGGCGGGTTCGGCGCCGTCGGCCGGGGCGTCCTCGCCGTCGTGGGGTTCGAAGCAGGCGATGTCGGTGATCGCACCGGTGCGCTGCCCGGCCCAGCGGATCCGTACGCGCATGCCGGTGCGGACGGCGTCGGGGCCGGGGGCGTCGAGGGCGTGCAGGATCGCGGTGTCGGCGCCGTCGAGGCGTACGAGGACCCAGGCGAAGGGGGTGGCGAGGGGCTGGCGGGGACGCGGCCGGTCGTTCCAGGCCCAGGTGGTCACGGTTCCGGTGGCGGCGACCTCGACGAGGTCGCGGATCTCCGCGGCGGTGACGGGGTCGTACTCGACGGGCGGGACCATCACGCGGCCGTCGGAGGTCCGCACGCCGAGGACCACGCGCTCGCGGAGCCCGGTGAGGAAGGCGCTCTGGACCGGTCCGAGGGACCGGGTGAAGGGGAACTCGACGACGAGGGGCGCGCGCAGCACCTCGGGCGGGGACGCGGCTGCTGTCATGGTCGACTCTCCGATGCTCGGGGCGGGTGGGGGGAGCGTGGCCGGGGCCGGACCCGGGGCCGGACCGGATCGGACCGGGGCAGAGACCGGCCGGGGCGGGAGAGGGGCCGGCCGGGGCGGGAGAGAGGCCGGCCGGGGCGGGCCCTACGGGCGGTCGGCGGCTACTCCCGGCGGTACAGCGCGGGCCGCTTCTCGGCGAAGGCGCGCGCGCCCTCCTTCGCGTCCGCCGTGTCGAAGATCGGCCAGCCCCGGACCAGTTCGGCGGCGAGCCCCTCCCGCTCGGTCATCTCGGCGGTGTCGTAGACGGAGGCCTTGACGGCCTCGACGGCGAGCGGTCCGCAGGCGTTGATCTGCTCGGCGATCTCCAGGGCCTTGGCCAGGGCGGTTCCGGTGGGGACGACGTGGCCGACGAGTCCGATGCGGGCGGCCTCCTCGGCGGAGTACGGCCTGCCGGTCAGCAGCATCTCCAGGGCGTGCGTGCGCGGGATCTGCCGCGGCAGCCGTACCGTCGAGCCGCCGATCGGGAACAGGCCGCGCCGGACCTCGAACAGCCCGAAGGTGGCTCCCTCGCCCGCGACGCGGATGTCGGTGCCCTGGAGGATCTCGGTGCCGCCGGCCACGCAGTACCCCTCGACGGCCGCGATGACGGGCTTGCGCGGGCGGTGGTGGCGGAGCATCGCCTTCCAGTGCAGGTCGGGGTCGGCCTTGAGGCGGTCGCGGTAGGACTCGCCCGCGATGCCCTTGCCGGCCAGGGCCTTGAGGTCCATCCCGGCGCAGAAGTCCCCGCCGGCTCCGGTGAGGACCACCGAGCGGACGGTGTCGTCGGCGTCGGCCTCCATCCAGCCGTCGTACAGGCCCACCAGCAGCGGCAGCGAGAGCGCGTTCTTCGCCTCGGGCCTGTTCATGGTGAGCACCATCGTGGCCCCGTGGCGCTCCGCGGTCAGGTGTTCGGTACCGCCCATTGCCGTCCTCCCGTCTCGAGACCTAGAACAGGTTGCAGGAGGGTGGGGTGCAGTACAAGAGTTTTCTGACACCCAGTCAGATTTGTTCGCGCGGTCCCTTCCCAGTTCGGGTGGGCGGCGCTCTAATGGGCCGCCGGACGGCCCGGCGGGCCGCCCGCCACGGGAGCTTTCGGGGGTGAGGAGGAACGGTGGAGTACAACCTTGCCGACCTGTTCGAGTCGGTCGTGGACGTGGTCCCGGACCGCGAGGCCCTGGTGTACGTGGACCACCCCGGGACCGGCGCCGAACGCCGCCTGACGTACGCGCAGTTGGACGCGGCGGCCAACCGCATCGCCCACCACCTGCTGGGCAGCGGGCTGGAGGCCGGCGAGCACGTGGGCCTGCACCTCTACAACGGGGTCGAGTACCTCCAGACCGTGCTGGCCTGCCTGAAGGCACGGCTGGTCCCGGTGAACGTCAACTACCGGTACGTGCAGGAGGAGCTGGTCTACCTCTACAACGACGCCGACCTGGCCGCCCTGGTCTTCGAGGGCGAGTTCACCGCGCGGGTGGCGGCCGCCCTGCCGCAGACGCCGAAGCTGCGCCACCTCCTGCGGGTGGGGGCGGCTCCGCAGGGCGCGCCGGAGCCGGTGCTCGCGCCCGTCGCGTTCGCGGACGCCGAGGCGGCCGGCTCGCCCGGGCGGGGCTTCGCACCCCGCTCCCCCGACGACCTGTTCATCATCTACACCGGCGGCACGACCGGCATGCCGAAGGGTGTCATGTGGCGGGCCGAGGACCTGTTCTTCGCCGGGCTCTTCGGCGGCGAGCCCTCGGGTGAGCCGGTCAAGCGGCCCGAGGAGCTGGCCGAGCGGGTGGCGGCGCGCGGCGCCGGGCTCACTTTCTTCCCCGCGCCGCCGCTGATGCACGGCACGTCGACGCTGACCTCGTTCATCGCCTTCAACTACGGGCAGCGGGTGGTCATCCACCGCAAGTACGTGCCCGAGGAGGTGCTGCGGACGATCGAGAAGGAGAAGGTGTCGAGCGTGTCCCTGGTGGGCGACGCGATGCTGCGTCCACTGATCGACGCCCTGAAGGGCCCCTTGGCGGGCACGGACCTGTCCTCCCTCTTCAGCGTCTCCTCCTCCGGGGCGATCATGTCGGATTCGGTGAAGGCCGAGTTCCGGCGGCTCGTGCCGAACGTGGTGCTGCTGAACAACTTCGGATCCTCGGAGTCCGGGTCGAACGGGCGGGCCGCCGACGACGCCGGCCCGGAGAAGGGGTTCCGGCTCGTCGTCAACGACCGTACGCAGGTGGTGGACCCGGTCACACACGAACCGGTCCCGGTCGGGGTGCCGGGGCGCCTGGCGCAGCGCGGGCACGTGCCGCTCGGCTACTACAACGACCCGGTGAAGACCGCCGAGACCTTCTTCCGCAAGGGCGGGGAGCGGTGGGTGCTGCTCGGGGACATGGCCACGGTGGACGCCGAGGGCATCGTCACCGTGCTGGGGCGGGGCTCGCAGTGCATCAACACGGGCGGGGAGAAGGTGTACCCGGAGGAGGTCGAGCAGGCGCTGAAGGCCCATCCGGACGTGTACGACGCCCTGGTGGCGGGCGTGCCGGACGCGACGTGGGGCAACCACGTGGCGGCAGTGGTCCAGGTCCGCGCGGGTGCCCCGGAGCCGACGCTGGAGGAGATCCAGACCCACTGCCGCACCCGGCTGGCGGGCTACAAGATCCCGCGCCAACTGGTCATCGCCCCCGCCATCCAACGCTCCCCGAGCGGCAAGGCGGACTACCGCTGGGCCAAGTCGGTAGCCACCGCCGCCGCCCCGTCAACGAACCCGACCGACGACTGAGGCACGGCCAACTCCAGCCCCGCGGCTTTCGAAGCCGCGGTCCGGCACATCCAACCCCGCCGGCGATTGAGGCGCGGGGCCTGGGGCAGCGCCCCAGAAGCCCAGCCGTTTCGACGCGGGCCGTGGGCCAGGCCGCCCCTCACACGATCACTCGTTCGAGTCATTGATTTAGCCGCCCGGCTCCGGCAATCTACCGAATGATCGGTCGGTTGGCGGCGGCAGGGTTCACTCACGGGCGAGGTGGCGGCATGGCGGCGTACGGGGATGTGCTGGACGAGGGCGAGCGCCTGGGCCGGGAGGAGCTGGCCGCGCTCCAGCTGACGCGGCTGCAGGCCACGCTGCACCGGGTCTACGAGCGCGTGCCGTTCTACCGGCAGGCCTTCGACAAGGCGGGGGTGCATCCCGACGACTGCCGCTCCCTCGCCGATCTCGCCCGCTTCCCCTTCACCACCAAGGCCGACCTGCGCGACCAGTACCCCTTCGGGATGTTCGCCGTCCCCCGCCCGGAGGTCCGCCGCATCCACGCCTCCAGCGGCACCACCGGCCGCCCCACCGTGGTGGGCTACACCGACGGGGACTTGGCACTGTGGGCGGACGTGGTCGCGCGGTCGATCCGCGCGGCGGGCGGGCGCCCCGGCCAGATCGTGCACATCGCGTACGGGTACGGCCTGTTCACCGGCGGCCTGGGCGCGCACTACGGCGCGGAGCGCCTCGGCTGTACGGTCGTGCCCGCGTCCGGCGGGATGACCGACCGCCAGGTGCGGCTCATCCAGGACTTCCGCCCCGAGGTCATCATGGTGACCCCCTCGTACATGCTGACCCTGCTGGACGAGATGGAGCGCCAGGGCATCGATCCGCGCGGGACCTCCCTGCGGACGGGGATATTCGGCGCGGAGCCGTGGACCGAGGCGATGCGCCGCGAGATCGAGGACCGCCTCGGCATCGACGCGGTCGACATCTACGGCCTGTCCGAGGTGATGGGGCCGGGCGTGGCGCAGGAGTTCGCCGCGACCAAGGACGGGCTGCACATCTGGGAGGACCACTTCTACCCGGAGGTGGTGGATCCGCTGACCGGTGAGGTGCTGCCGGACGGCGAGCCCGGTGAGCTGGTGTTCACCTCGCTCACGAAGGAGGCGATGCCCATCGTCCGCTACCGCACCCGGGACCTGACCCGCCTGCTGCCCGGTACCGCCCGGCCGGCGTTCCGGCGCATGGAGAAGGTGACCGGCCGCAGCGACGACATGATCATCCTGCGCGGGGTGAACCTGTACCCGACCCAGATCGAGGAGATCCTGCTGCGCACCCCCGGCCTGGCCCCGCACTTCCAGCTGCGCCTGACCCGCGAAGGCCGGCTGGACGCCCTGACCGTCCGGGTGGAGGCCCGGCGCGAGGCGACGGCCGACGAGCGCGACGCGGCGGCCACCGCCGTGATCCGGGCGGTGAAGGAGGGCGTCGGGGTCTCCGTCGCGGTCGAGGTGGTCGCACCGGAGACCCTGGAGCGCTCGGTGGGCAAGATCAAACGCCTGGTCGACCTGCGCGGCGCCCGGTGACGACCCGGCAAGCGCAGTCCCGGTGGACAGGGTGACGTGCACCGCTGAGCCACATTGCCCCCTCTCGCCTCCGGGCGGGAGGGGGCACTTCGCGCGTTTGGGCCCGGTCCGGGCATCGTGTGCGGCATGGCCGACGAGTGGCAGAAGCACAACTGCCTCTCGAGCCCGCCGTGCGATATTGCCGGAAGGGCTCTTGTCCCTCCCGGGTCAGACGACCGCTCCAGTGCGCTGGGCGAAGCGGCGCAGGCCTGGCATCTCGGGGTTCGTTACCAGCAGCTCCGAGGCGACGGCGCGGACCTTCGGCCGGGTGGCCTCCTCCGGCGCGTACGACGCCAGAGCCCGCAGTGCATGGAACGCCTTCAGCGGCTCGTCGAGCCCCTGCCACACGCGGGCGACGTCCATGCACGTACTCGATGCCCGACACAGCCGGCGCCCCGGCGCCGGAGACGTTCACCCTGCACGTGTACGACGGCGGCCAGCACCTGAGGCATCCGCGGATTCCCAGCCTTGCCCCGCCGCGCCCCTGAAGACCTGGGACCATCACCCAATGGCCAAGCACCGCCGCCCCGGAGCGCCCAACCAGCCGTCCCGCGCCGCCCCCCGCCTCGACCCCACCGACCCGCTACACGCCTACGACAAGCGCCGCCGCGCGCCCATGGATCTCGAGAGACGCCACCGACCGGTTCACGGCGGTGGCAGCCACCTGCGACCGGATGAGCCGCGTGTACTGGAGGAGTGGAACGGCTTCGCCTACGTCGTGGTCGGTACCGCCCCCGATCTCACAGCGGCGAAGGCGTGGGCCACCGGCTGACCGCGGCCACCTCGCCCCGGCCGGCCATGTACCCCGCCGGAGGAGGGCCGTCGCACACGGCGCGGCGGCCCTCCCGACTGCCTGGCGGCCCTGCGCCCGTAGCAGGGCTGATGCACCGAGCCCCGGCCGGATCCCTCCCTGCCGGGGCCAACGCATACTTCGGCGCCGGCGACCGGGCTTCACCGCCTTCGGGCCTCTGCAGACAGCACGGTCGCGGCCCTTCCGCGGCTCCGCTGCCGGCCCGCGCGGCCGCCCGCCGACAGGTAGGTAGTTGCCAGGTCGGCCCGGCCGGCATGCCTCTGCGGGGAGAGGCGCGCCGACCAGCGGACCTCATCCTTATGGTGGAACGTCCCCCTGGCGCCGACACGGACGGACTCCCGTTACACGGGGACACCGCTTACTGGTCTGCCATGCTCACCGGCCTGTCGTTCGCGGCACTCCCCCTGCTGCTTACCCATGTGATGTTCCCAACTCGTCCAAGGTCGGGCTGCCCATCTGGAAGGACCACTTCTATCCGGAGGTGGTGGATCCGCTGATGGGTGAGGTACTGCCGGACGGCGAGCCCGGCGAGCTGGTGACGACCCGGCAGACGCGGACACGCGGACACGCGGACGGGCAGGCGAAACCACCCGTTCGGGCTGATTTCGGCACGGCTTCCGAGACCCGGCGGGTCCGTACGGGTAGTCCATGAGGCGTGACCTCGAAGCTCCGACAGCTCCACGACCGGCTCCTGGCCTCTCCGGCCGGACTCGCCTGGAACCGGGGACGCGAGATGGAGCTGATGCACCGGGCCATGGGCTTCGCCGCGCTCGGCTTCCTGACCCTGGTACCGCTGCTGGTCGTGGTGGCGGCGGCCGCGCCGGGCAGCGGCTCGGGCTTCGGCCGGTGGCTGGGGCAGGCCCTCGGGGTCTCGGCCTCCTCACGGGCCCGCGTCGAGATGCTGTTCGGGGCGGCCGACCTGGCGCTGGAGCGGACCACCGCCTTCGGCCTCGCGGCTCTGGCCGTCTTCGGCCTGACCTTCGGCGGGGCCGTGCAGACCGGGTACGAGAAGGTCTGGGACCTGCCCACCGCCCGCTGGCACACCATGTGGCGGCACGTCGTCTGGCTCGCCCTGCTCGTGTGCTACCTCGCCCTGCTGGTCGGGATCCGCGCCCCTTCCCACGACGTGATCGGCGCGGTCCTGGGCACCACCGGGGACGTCGTCGGCACCTGCGTGTTCTTCTGGGGCTCCCAGCGCCTGCTGCTGGGCGGTCGGGTCCGCTGGCGGGCCCTGCTGCCCGGCGCGGTGGCCACCAGCCTGGGCCTGCTCGGCCTGCGGGTCTTCTCGCAGCTGGTGTTCTCCCCGCTGATCGCCTCCAACGCCGTCACGTACGGCCCCTTCGGCACCCTGCTCGTCGTCCAGTCCTGGCTGGTCGGCGTCGGCTTCGTCGTCTACGGCGGCGCGCTCGTCGGCCGTCTGGTCCACGAGCACCTGACGGCGCGCCGCCTGCGCCACTCCGATCTCCTCGAGGGCTGACGGCCCGGCCGTCCCCCGTGTCCGGCGGCGTCAGCCGTTCGCCCGGCCGAAGCGGTCGCGGAGCTCCCGCTTGAGGATCTTGCCGCTGGCGTTGCGCGGCAGGGCCTCCACGAACAGCACCCGCTTCGGCGCCTTGAAGTGGGCCAGCCTCTCGCGCGCGTACGCCAGGAGCTCGGCCTCCCCCACCTCCCCGCGCGGCACCACCACGGCGGTCACGGCCTCGATCCAGCGCGCGTCGGGCAGCCCCACCACCGCCGCCTCCGCCACCCCCGGATGGGTGTACAGCACGTCCTCGACCTGCCGGGAGGCGACCAGCACCCCGCCCGAGTTGATGACGTCCTTCACCCGGTCCACGACCGTGAAGTACCCCTGCGCATCGCGGACCGCGAGGTCCCCCGAGCGGAACCAGCCGTCCCGGAAGGCCTTGCGCGTCGCCTCCGGGTCGTTCCAGTACCCCAGGCACAGCTGCGGCGAGCGGTACACCACCTCGCCCGCCGTCCCGTCGGGCACGTCCGCACCCTCCTCGTCGACGACCCGCGCCTCCACGTGCCGTACGGGCCGCCCGCACGACTCCATCCGCCCCTTGTGCTCCGCCGGCCCCAGCACGGTGGCCAGCGGCCCGATCTCCGACTGGCCGAAGCAGTTGTAGAACCCCAGCCCGGGCAGCCGCTCCTGCAGCCGCTGCAGGACCGGCACCGGCATGACGGAGGCCCCGTAGTACGCCTTGCGCAGCGAGCCCAGGTCGCGCCGCCCGAAGTCCGGGTGGTTGGCGAACGCGATCCACACCGTGGGCGGGGCGAAGAAGCTGTCGGCCCGCCCCGCCTCGACCAGCGCGAAGAGCTCCTCGGCGACCGGCGCGTCCAGGATCGTGTTCTGCGCGCCCACCGCCAGGTAGGGCAGCAGGAACACGTGCATCTGCGCCGAGTGGTACAGCGGCAGCGAGTGCACCGGGAGGTCCCCCTCGGCCAGGTCCAGCGCCTCGATCGCGCTCTCGTACTCGTGGACCAGCGCCGTGTGCGTCATCATCGCGCCCTTGGGGAGGGCGGTGGTGCCGGAGGTGTACAGCAGCTGCACCACGGCCCCCGGGTCGGCATCGGCGGGGCCCGGCTCGAAGGGCCGCGGTGCGGCCAGCTCGGCGAGGAAGGAGCCGGGCGCGTCGCGCAGCGGCCGGACGGGGTATCCGGCGGGGATCCGACCGGTCAGGTCCGGGTCGGCGAGCACCAGCGCGCCCGCGCAGTCGTCGAGGATGTACGCGAGGTCCTCACCGGTGAGGTTCTGGTTGACCGGAACGTGCGTGAGGCCGGCCCGCGCGCAGGCCAGGAAGGCGATCAGATAGGCGTCGGAGTTGTGGGCGAACGCCGCGACACGGTCGCCGGCGGCCAGCCCGTACCGCTCCCGCAGGACGGCTGCCCCGGTGGAGACCGCCGCGTCGAGGGCGCCGTAGGTCCAGGTCCGGTCGCGGTACCGGACGGCCGGCCGGTCCGGATGGCGCAGGGCGCTGTCGCGCACCAGACCGTCGACCGTGTTCCGCCGCACTGCCGTACGCCCTTCAGTCATGCCGCGATCCTCGCCTCCCCGCCGATGGGGGTCAACATCACCGCCACTCGTCCCGCCCTCACCCCGCGCGTCAAGCGCCACGAATCCCCCCGAACTTCTCCGACGCTCCTCCCAACCCCACCGACCCTTCTCCCAGCCCCGCCGACGCTTCTCCCAGCCCCGCCGGCGCTTGAGGCGAACAGGGACCAGGGCGGAGCCCCGACCCACCCAGCCCCGCCGGCGTTTGAGGCGAACGGGGTCCGGGGCGGAGCTCCGGGAAACGGTGAAAGGGCGGGGCGGGGATCAGCCCCGCAGGGCAGGGCGCCGGGCGGCGCGACCCGCCCCCGGGCAGCGGGGCCGGTCGGCTCAAGGGCTCACCGCGAGCAAGAGGTACGCCGCCAGCACCACCAGGTGCACGCCCCCCTGGAGCAGGGTGGCCCGGCCCGGCACGATGGTGAGGGCGCCGACCACGACCGTCAGGGCGAGCAGCACCATGTGGACCGGGCCGAGCCCGAGCAGCAGCGGGCCCGAGAGCCACACGGAGGCGAGCGCGATGGCAGGGATGGTCAGGCCGATGCTCGCGATGGCGGATCCGTAGGCCAGGTTGAGGCTGGTCTGCACCCGGTTGCGGCGGGCGGCGCGGACGGCGGCGAGCGTCTCGGGCAGCAGCACGAGCAGCGCGATGATGACGCCGACGACGGCCTGCGGCAGGCCGGCCTTCGCCACGCCCGACTCGATGGTGGGCGAGACGGACTTGGCGTCGCCGACGACGGCGACGAGCGCGACGAGCAGCAGGCCGAGGCTGATCAGGGCGGCCCGGGCGGTGGGCGGGGCCGCGTGCTCCCCGTCGCCGGAGGCGTCGTCGGCGGCACCGCCCGGTACGGTGGCCACGGGGAGGAAATAATCCCGGTGGCGGACCGTCTGGACGGCGACGAACAGCCCGTACAGGGCGAGGGAGGCGACGGCGGCGAAGGCCAGCTGGTCCGCGGAGAATTCGGGGCCGGGTTTGCTGGTGGTGAAGGTCGGCAGGACCAGGCTGAGCGTGGCCAGGGTCGCCACCGTGGCGAGCGCGGCACCGGACCCCTCGGCGTTGAAGACGGCGACCCGGTTGCGCAGGGCGCCCACCAGCAGGGACAGCCCGACGATGCCGTTGCAGGTGATCATGACGGCGGCGAACACGGTGTCCCGGGCGAGGGAGGCGGTCTTGTCGCCGCCGTCGGCCATCAGGGTGACGATGAGGGCCACTTCGATGACGGTGACGGCGACGGCGAGGACGAGGGAGCCGAACGGCTCACCCACCCGGAGGGCGACGACCTCCGCGTGGTGGACGGCCGCCAGCACCGCGCCCGCCAGGCATAGGGCGACGACGGCCACCGCGAACCCCGGCAGGTCCCGCCCCCAGCTGAACACGAGTGCGAGCAGCGAGACGAGCGGGACCACGACGGTCCAGTCGGTGAAGGGGAACCTGCGGGATGCCGTACTCATGCCCCCAACCTGCCATGAACGGGATGGTCGGGGCGAACGGGACGAAAGGCGCGTCGGCCGCAGGCCCCGCCACGGAGCGGAGCCTGCGGCCGGTGGTGAACCTTGCGCCGGCTACCAGAAGATGACGACGTACCCGTTGCCACCGGGCTGTCCGGGGTCGCCGGGCTGGCCGGTCGGGACGCCGGCGGCGCCGCCCGCTCCGCCGTTGCCGCCCGCGCTGGCGCCGTTCGGCAGGCCGACGATGCCGTCGACCGCAGCACCGCCAGTGATGCCGTTCCCGGGCTCTCCGGTGCGGGTCACCCCGCCGGTGCGGCAGGTGCCGGTGCCGCCGGCACCGGGGTCGCCGTCGTCGCCCGTGGCGGTGGCGGTGCCGCCCTGGCCGCCGCCACCGCCCGTGCCGCCGGTCGCCGTGACGACGACATCGCCCTGGGGCGAGGCCAGGGTGGTCGCCGTACCCGTACCGCCCGCCCCGCCGTTGCCACCCGGGCCATTGGTGCCGCCCGGGCCGCCCGGGCCGCCGGTGCCGGCGTCTCCGAGGACCACCGCGTAGGTCTTCGACGGCTTCACCGGGACGGTGCACCAGGCGAAGCCACCGCTCCCGCCACCGCCGCCGTTGCCGCCGGCGCCGCCGGCCTCCTCGATGCCACCGTTGCCGCCGCCACCGCCGCCACCGCCGCCGCCGGCGCCCCAGGCCTGGACGAACACCGAGGTGACGCCGGGCGGCGGCACGAAGGTCCCGTCATTGGTGAACTCCTGCACGCCGTGCGGCGTGGCCTTCGTCGTGGTCGGCTTCGGCTTGGGCTTCGCCTGGTCGTCGCCCTCGTAGCGGCCGTCGTCGCGGCTCTCGTCGGAGCGGGGCTCATCGGAGGAGGGCGCGTCGTGGCGCGCGCCCTCGTTGTCCGGCGGGGGCTCCATCAGGTTGACGCCGGTGCGCATCGCGCGGTTGCCCTGGTCGCCGTCGGCCTGGGCCACCGGGGACATGACGAGCAGCTGGCCGGCGACGGCCGCCGCGGTCAGGGCCGCGACGCCGAAGGCGCGGCGCCGGGTGCGGCGGGTGGTGGTACTCGCGTTCATGACTTCCTAACCTCCTCCGGCCGTGCCGGGCCGGAGGAGTGCGGTGAGGTGGGGGGAATCGGACCGCGTCGGTCCGTCGTCCATCTCACCGATGCGCAGGTGCGCCCCGGCCCAGGCGCGGCCGGGGGTTAGCCCGGCCGGCCCGCAAGGTTGCGCCGGCCAGCGTACGGCCGTGGGGCCGGACGGCGCGGCGCCTGCCGCGTACGGTCACACCGCCCGGTCGCGGCCCTCCCAGTACGGGTCGCGCAGCCGCCGCTTGTACAGCTTGCCGTTGGGGTCGCGGGGCATGGCCGCGATGAAGTCGACCGTCCTGGGCCGCTTGTAGCCGGCCAGCCGGCGCTCGCAGTGGGCCAGGATCTCGGCGGCCAGCGCTTCCCCCGGCCCGTAACCGTCGGCCGGCTCGACGACCGCCTTGACCTCCTCGCCCCAATCGGGGTGCGGGATGCCGAAGACGGCGGCGTCGGCGACCGCCGGGTGCGTCAGCAGCGCGGACTCGATCTCGGCGGGGTAGATGTTCACGCCGCCCGAGATGATCATGTCGATCTTGCGGTCGCGGAGGAAGAGGTAGCCGTCCGCGTCGAGCAGTCCGAGGTCGCCGACGGTGAAGAAGTCTCCGATGCGGTTCTTGCGCGTCTTGCCCTCGTCCTTGTGGTAGCTGAAGCCGCCGGTGTTCATCTTCATGTAAACGGTGCCGAGTTGCCCCGGGGGCAGCCGGTTGCCGTCGTCGTCGAAGACGGCCAGTTCGCTGATCGGCCAGGCCTTGCCGACCGTTCCCGGTTTCTTCAGCCACTCCTCGGCGGTGGCGAACGCGCCGCCGCCCTCGCTGGCCGCGTAGTACTCCTCCACGCAGTGGCCCCACCACTCGATCATGGCCCGCTTGACGTGGTCCGGGCAGGGCGCGGCCCCGTGGACGGCATGGCGCAGGGAGCTGACGTCGTACGCCGACTTCACCTCCTGCGGGAGGGCCAGCAGGCGGTGGAACTGGGTGGGGACCATGTGGGTGTGCGTGCAGCGGCGGGTGTCGATCAGGCGGAGCATCTCCTCGGGCGTCCACTTGTCCATCAGCACCAGCGGGTGGCCGATGTGCAGGGAGGCTCCGGCGAACTGCAGGACGGCCGTGTGGTAGAGCGGCGAGCAGACCAGGTGGACGTTGCCGTCGAAGGGGCGGATGCCGAAGATGCCGAGGAAGCCGCCGAGGTAGGTCTCCTCGGGGAGCTTGCCGGGCAGGGGGCGGCGGATGCCGCGCGGGCGGCCGGTGGTGCCGGAGGTGTAGTTCATGACCCAGCCGAGGGTGCGGCCCTCGGGGGGCGTGGCGGGCCGGCCGTCGAGGAGCTCGGCGTACGGGCGGAAGCCGGGGACGGCTCCGACGGCGTAGCGGTGGCTCGCGGGCAGGCCCGACTCGTCGGCCGCGGCGGTGGCGGCGTCGGCGAAGCGCTCGTGGGCGATGAGGACCTTGGCGCCGGAGTCGGAGACGATCCAGGCGATCTCGGGGCCGACGAGGTGGTGGTTGACCGGGACGAGGTAGAAGCCGGCCTGGGAGGCGGCGAGGTAGGCGGTGAGGAACTCGACGCCGTTGGGGAGGACGACGGCGAAGACGTCGCCGCGCTCGAGGCCCGCGGCGCGCAGGCCGTGGACCAGGCGGTTGGCGTCGGCGTGCAGCCGGCCGGCGGTCCACTCCTCCCCCTGCGGGGTGACGAGGACGGTGCGCTCGGGGTCGGCGGCGGCCTGGGCCCAGAAGCCGTTCGGGAGCCGGGCCGCGGCGGTGGCGGTGTCGGCGGCGCTCTGGGTGGAGCTGTTGCCGGAGCTGTCGGTGGCGCTGTCGGTGTCGGTCATGCGGCTCACGCCTCTCACGCTCGGCCGGCGATACGGGTGATGCGGTCGACGGCCCGTTCGAAGCCGCGGGTGAGGTCGTCGAAGACGGCCTGGACGCTGCGTTCGGTGGTCATGCGGCCGACGATCTGGCCGACGGGGGTGCCGAGCAGCGGCTGGACCTCGTACTTCTGGATCCGAGAGACGGCCTCGGCGACCAGCAGGCCCTGCAGCGGCATGGGCAGCGCGCCGGGGCCGGCCGGGTCGTCCCAGGCGTCGGTCCAGGCGGTGCGCAGCTGGCGGGCGGGCTTGCCGGTGAGGGCGCGCGAGCGGACGGTGTCGCCGGACCCTGCGGCCAGGAGCTTCTCGGTGAGGGCGCGGGAGTGCAGGTCGGCCTCGGTGGTGGTCAGCCAGAGGGAGCCGAGCCAGACGCCCTGCGCGCCGAGGGCCAGGCCGGCGGCGATCTGCTCGCCGCTGCCGATGCCGCCGGCGGCGAGGACGGGCAGCGGGGCGACGGCGTCGACGATCTCGGGGACGAGGACCATGGTGGCGATCTCGCCGGTGTGGCCGCCGGCCTCGTAGCCCTGGGCCACGACGATGTCGATGCCGGCCTCGGCGTGGCGGCGGGCGTGCTTGGCGCTGCCGGCGAGGGCGGCGACGAGGACGCCGTGGTCGTGGGCGCGGGCGATGACGTCGGCGGGCGGGGAACCGAGGGCGTTGGCGAGGAGTTTGACGGGGTAGTCGAAGGCGACGTCGAGCTGGCTGCGGGCCACCTGCTCCATCCAGCCGGTGATCCGCCAGCCGGAGGCCTCGCCCTCGGGGAGGTGGGGCACGTGGTGCTTGGCGAGGGTGTCGCGGACGAAGTCGCGGTGCCCTGCCGGGATCATCGCCTCGATGTCGGCTTCGCCGATGCCGTCGACGGCCTTCTTGGCGGGCATGACGACGTCGAGGCCGTAGGGCTTGCCGTCGGTGTGCGCCTGCATCCAGTCGAGGTCGCGGCGCAGGTCGTCGGGGGCGGTGTAGCGGACGGCGCCGAGCACGCCGAATCCGCCGGCCCGGGTGATGGCCGCGGCGACGGCCGGGAACGGGGTGAAGCCGAAGATGGCGTGCTCGACTCCCAGTCTGTTGCTCAGCTCCGTCTGCATGGGCGGCAGCATGCCGCAGGGTGGCGGCCGAGGGAAGGGGTTTTCTGATGCAGCGTCAGATTCTTTCCGGCTCGGTCGGTGCGGGCCCGGGGACTTGTGCGGGCAGATACTTCGAGAGGCCGCTCGGGCAGACAGGAGGCCGCAATGGACCATGACGCGGGGGACCCCGACACGTCCCGTGCCCACACGCCGCCGCACTCCCGGCCCCCCGCGCCTGAGGGAGCCGGGGGCGCGCCGGACGGGGCCGGGACCGCGCCGGAGTGGGCTGGGGGCGCGCCGGAGGAGGCTGCGTCCGCGCCGGAAGGGGCCGGGACCGCGCCGGACGGGGCCGGTACCGCGCCGGACGGGGCCGGTCCCGTGCCGGAGGAGGCTGTGTCCGCGCCGGCCGGCGAAGAATCGGTTTCCCTTGGCAGCACCGGCATCAGCCGGCGGCGGCTCGGGGGGCGGCTTCTGGCACTCGGCGGGGTGCTGCTGCTGCACGGCGCGCTGACCGGGGCCGCGGGGGCCGCGGGAAACCCTTCCGAGCGGCGCGCCCTTCAGGGGCTGCGGCTGCGCTACGGCTCCGCGCGCCAGGCCGGGCTGCTGGAACGGCAGCTGGAGCAGGTGGTCGAGGAGGCCCGCCGCTTCCTCGCCCCCTCCCCGCTGCACCCGTACTACGCCGGGGCCGTGGTCCTCGCCGGCCGCGGCCGCACCGTCGCCCTGCACCGGGCGATGGGTGATGCGGTCCGGTACGCGGACTACGACGGCCGGACCGACCTGGCCCGCGAGTTCCCGGCTCCGGAGCGCATCGCCATGGCCGAGGACACCGTCTTCGACCTGGCGTCGCTGACGAAGCTGTTCACCTCGCTGCTCGCCGTGCAGCTGATGGAGCGCGGGCAGCTGGAGCTGGAGGCCCGGGTCGACCGGTACCTGCCCGAGTTCACGGGCGGCGGCAAGGAGCTGGTCACCGTACGGCAGCTGCTCACGCACACCTCGGGCCTGCGCTCCTGGGCGCCGTTCTACCGGGAGCCCACCCGTGCGGGACAGTTGAGGCTGCTGTGGTCCGTGGTCCCACAGGAGCCGCCCGGGACGGTATACCGCTACTCGGACCTGAATCTGATCACGCTGCAGCTGCTCCTGGAACGGATCACCGGTCACCCTTTGGATGTCCTGCTCCAGGACGAGATCACTGCTCCGCTCGGGATGCACCGCACGCGCTACAACCCACCGCTCTCCTGGCGCCGGGTCACCGCCGCCACCGAGGTGCAGCGCCCCCCGTGGTCCGGCCTGGACCGCGGCCTGGTCTGGGGCGAGGTCCACGACGAGAACGCGTACGCCCTCGGCGGCGTCGCCGGCCACGCCGGTGTCTTCGGCACCGCGTGGGACCTGGCCGTCCTCGCCCGCACCCTCCTCGACGGCGGTGTCTACGCCGGCAAGCGCATCCTGAGCCCCGCCTCGGTCGAGCTGCTCTTCACCGACTTCAACACCGCCTTCCCCGGCGACGACCACGGCCTCGGCTTCGAGCTCTACCAGCACTGGTACATGGGCGCCATGGCCACCCCGCACTCCGCCGGCCACACCGGGTTCACCGGCACCTCGCTCGTCCTGGACCCCTCCACCGACTCCTTCCTGATCCTCCTGGGCAACTCCGTGCACCCGGTCCGCACCTGGCGGGCCGGCAGTGCCCCGCGGGTCGCGGTCGGCAACCGCTTCGCCCGTGCCGTCCCCGTCCGCACCCGGCACGGCGGCGCCGCCTGGTTCTCCGGCATGGACACCGGCAGCTCCGGCACCCTGACCCTGCCGCCCCTCACCCCGGCCACGTCCGCCGCCCGGCTGCGGTGCGCGGTGTGGTGGGACACGGTGCCAGGCGAGGGCGCCTTCCACGTGGAGGCCTCGGCCGACGGGGCCGCCTGGGAGCCGCTGCCCTTCAGCACGGTCCGCACCACGGGCGGCTCCCCCGAACAGTGGCCCGAGGGCGCGGCCGGCGGCTGGTCGGGCCGCATCTGGCACCGCCTCGAAGCCTCCCTCACGGGCTGGTCGGGCCGCCGGGTGCACCTCCGGTTCCGCCACACGGCCACCGGCCGCTACGTCGGCCGCGGCGTCTACGTGGACGTCATCCGCGTCGCAGAACCGGGCCGCCTCCTCTTCTCGGAAGACCGCCCCGCCGACGCAGCCGCCCTCAGGCCCACCGGCTGGACCCGCTCATGCGACTAGCTGTTGCCGGCCATGAGGTCGGTGCTGTTCGCCGGTGTTGACCTTCGAGTTGGTTGAAGCTCGATGATGACGCGGTGCCAAATGATGAGCTGATGCCGATCGGGGCCTTCGCCCGACGCAGTGGTCTGACCTCCAGCGCGTTGCGGTTCTATGCCGACTCCGGTCTGCTGCCCCCTGCCGAAGTCGACCCGGTCTCGGGCTACCGCTACTACAGCACCGCCCAGCTGGCCCGGGGGACCACGTTGCGTCAGCTCCGCGAGCTCGCCATGCCGCTGGCCGCTGTCGAGGCCGTGCTTGGTTCCGGGGCCGACGAGGCTTCCCGGCTACTCGATGAGCATGTCGCGAAGGTCATCGGGGAGGCAGCGGCCGTGCAGCAGAAGGCTGCTGTCATCAAGTCTGCGCTCGGCAACGCGCAATGTCTTCCGATCACGGCGGTGAAGGGGCCCGTGCTGGCGGCCGCGGTCGAGCAGGTCCTGACCGCGACCGCACACGAGCGCGGGATGTCGGCACTCGCCGGTCTGCGCATCGAGGCGAGCCATGAGGCAGTCACCCTGACCGCGACGGACCGATACCGACTCTCCACCAGAACGCTGGCGCCGGCTGAAGCGCCGAGGCAGACGTGGGCCGGCACGGTGAACGGCGGCGAGCTGCGAGCTGCGGTCGCCGAGATCCGCCGCAGTCCGCTGGTGCGACTGGAAGCCGTCTCGAACGGGATCTGGTTCCGCGTGGCCGACCGGAAGGATCCATACTGCCGATTGCTGCCCGAGGAGTTCCCCGACTACCGGCTGATGCTCGCCTCACTGGGCGAAGTCACCTCTCGTGCGACCGTCTCGAAGGACCTGCTCCTGCGAGCCCTGGAAGAACAACCCGGCGGGCGCGTCGCACTGCATGTCGCCGACCACGCAGTGAACGTCGCGTCAGCGGACGTCGCACACCCCGGCATCCCCCTTCCGGCCACCGCGACGGGCCGGCCCCTGCAGATCTGGTTCGAGCTGACCACGCTCTATCCCGCCGTGAGCACCGCGATCGGCCCCGACGTACTGCTCGACCTACGGGGCCACGACCAGCCCGTCACGATCCGCTCCGCCGACCGCGGCGATCTCACCACCCTGGCCATGCCCATCAAGTCCGACCGTTCCGCCTGAGAAAGACGACGAGGAACACTCCATGACCACCGCACCCGCCATCCCCGACCCGACCATGGAGGCAATAGGCCACGCCGTCGCCGAGGGGCGAGCCGGTGGCACCGCTTCCGCCCGCCGGAAACTACTGGGCCTGTGGTCCACGATCGGCGTCACCGGTGACCCCCTGCACCGCTGCTCCCTCGCCCACTACCTGGCAGACCTCTACGACGATCCTGCCCAGGCCCTTGCCTGGGACATCCGGGCCCTGGACGCTGCCGATGCCGTGACCGAGCAGCGCGTCCAGGAGCACCACGCCGGCCTCCACATCGCCGGCTTCTACCCCTCCCTCCACCTCAACCTCGCCGACAACTACCGTCGGCTCGGCTCCTTCGAAGCTGCCACCGAGCACATCGAGTCGGCCACATCGCACGCTCCCGGCCTTCCACGGAATCCCTACGGTGACCTTCTTCGCGGCGCCATCCAAGAGGTCGCCGAGGCCATCGTCAGGCGGGACCGGTCACGGCGAGCCTCCGCGCCTGGTTCCGCCGCGTGACGCACAGGAACGCACCGGGCGTGTGCATCGAAGTCCGTTCATCACCCTGCGGGGTCACGTCCTGCTGGAGTCCGGCAGGGCTTCGGACGCCATCGGCTGGGACGAGCAGGAACCACTCGCCTCGTCCGTCCGTCATCCCCACGGGGACCGCGACAGGCTCGGGGCCCCTTTCGCTCTTCACCACCGAGGTCCGAGGAGATCCATGGTCGACACCGTCAACTCACTGGCCACCCGTGTTCACGAACTGCTGGTGGGGATCATGACCAATGCGGCCGCCGGGGTGATGCCGGGGCGCGACGCCGCCGCGGGCTTCCAGGACGTCGTCGCGCGCGCCACGGTGCTCGGCCCCGACGGCACGTGGCTGGTCGCCGCGGGCCATGCGAGCCTCGCCGGCCTGGCCATCGCACACGGGCAGGCGGACCAGGTCGTCTTCCACCTCGACGCCGCGGTCGCGGCCGGCTTCAACGACTGCGTGGCGCTCCACGGCCCCCCCATACGCCCGCTGCACGCCGATCCCCGCTTCCGGGCCCTGTACCAGCGGATGCGCATCACCGCGGCCGACCTCGACGAGTTCCTCTGGCTGCACCGGGAAATGCAGATCATGGCGCAGGATGCCCAGACGGCGGCCGTCGACAACATCGGCCGCCTCGACACCGGGGTGTCGCTGCTCCCGCAGGCCCCCATGCCGACCCGCGAACCGAACACCCCCGGCGTCCTGATCACCCGCATCGATCTCGCGGCGAGCCAGACCGCACTCCAACAGACCGCCCTGAAAGCGGAATTCCAGCGCAGCTCCGGCAACACCAGCCTCAGCCTCATCGACGACTCATGGGACTACGTGCGTGCCAGAAGCGACGCCTGGCATGCCGACGAGCTGGATTCCCGGCGCCTTCGGGCCGCCGAGGCCCGGGCCTTCGTCGAACGCCCCGGCGCCGACACCACGCTCGTCCCCTGCCCGCCGCTGGGCTCGATCCCGTACCCGGGCTGAGGAGGGCCGTGCCGGCGGAGGTCCGGTGCGGCTCCTTCCGGTCCGGGTGGTCCGTCGTACCCCCCGGTCCGGTGGCCAAAGGGTGAGACGTACTGTCGGAAGCCCCCTGATCTCGACGGACGGCCTGCAACTGTGACCACACCGATCAGCGCCGACCCGGTCGGCGGCACCTGCCCGAGCCGTCTCATATCCCCGCGCGGAGTGCTCGATCTGCGCGGATCCGCCGGTCGGGACGTGCGGCTCTCGTACCCGTTCGACGCTGCCGTCGTGGTCTCGGGGCTTCCCGGAAGCGGGAAGAGCACGCTGCTGCGCGCATGGTCCGGGTCCGCCTCCGTGGTCGATCCCCGGATCACCCGTACGTCGTTCGAGGCGAGGATGCCGGCATGGGTTCCCTATGCCCTCTACCGGCCGTGGGCGCGGCTGAGGCACATGTACGGGCTGCGGGCCGAGCTGCGCCGTGGTGGTCCGCTGCTGATCCACGACTGCGGAAGCAGGAGCTGGATGCGCCGGTGGCTCGCCCGTACCGCTCGCGGGGCCGGCCGCCCCTTGCACATGGTGGTCCTGGACGTCGGTCCTCAGGAGGCCCTGTCGGGGCAGCGTGCCCGTCGGCGGCTGGCGTCGCGCCGGGTGTTCGCCCTTCACCAGCGGGGGCTGGCGAGGTTCCTGCGGCAGGTCGACCGCGGTGGTCCGGCCGGCGTTCCCGGGATCAGCTCGGTGGTGGTGTTCGATCGGGGGCAGCGGGATCGCATCACGGAGGTGAGGTTCGGGCCCTCTCCCACCTGAGCGGAGTCGTGCGGGGCTCCACGCCTGCGGGACCGGGACGGGTGTGCTGGGGCCCGGCCGGATCCCGGGGCCGGCCGGGCAAGCACCGGCCGGTCCCGGGGGTGGTGCTACCTGCCCTCAAGGGCCCAGCGGAGCAGTTCCTCCGCCGCCTGTCGGCCGGCCGCCGACTGCGCCTCCATGGCCTTCTTCAGCGCCTCCTCCGCCGCCGGCTGCATCTGCGGTCCACGGCCGAGACCACCGCCGGTCCCGTTGCCCTCGCGGGCCAGCCGGGCCACCTCCTCCACCAGCTGCCGGGCTGCCGCCTCCTGCGCCTCCATCGCCTTCTTCAGCGCCGGGTCCATCTGCGGGTCCATGGCTTCTCCCCCTCTCTCATCGGGCGGCCCCGGACGGGGCCGCCGCCGATCGAAAGCCGCACGCTTCATGATGACAGTGCGCTCAGTCCCCGGGAGGCGCCGCCGCCCTCGGACGGCCCGGCGGGAAGGGGATCTCGGCCAGCAGCGGGAGGAGTTGCTCCTCCTCGTGGTCGAGGTGCGCGATCAGCTCCTCGGACATCCGCTCCAACTCGGCCCGGAACCGGTCGGGGTCGGCCCCGGCGATGTCGGCGAGCAGCGCGCTCAGCCCCTGCTGGATGCGGGCGACCGTCCGGTGCTCGGCGGCGAGCCGCCGGAAGGTGTCCTCCAGGGCGGGGTGTGCGGCTTCGAGGGCGGGGAAGACGTGCGCGTCCTCGCCGGTGTGGTGGAACTCCAGTGCCTGGCAGAAGGCCAGGCAGTGCTGCCGGATCTGCAGTCCGAGGCCCGGTGCGGGCGCCGGCCCGCCGGTGTCGCGGTGCACGGCGTGCGCCGCGAAGTGCGCCTCGACCTCGGCGCGTACGTGGCGCAGCTGGGCGCGCAGCCACACGTGCACCTCGACGAGCTTGTCGGCGAGGCTCCGGACCTCGGCCGGCCCCTCCCCCGCCGCCGGGTCGTGGCGCTCCAGGACGACGACCGGGAGGGTCCGCGCCGTTGCGGCCTGGTACGTCGCGTACCCGGGCGCGGCGGCGACGGCGTGCGCGAACAGCCGGTCGCGGCGCTCGCCTTCGGCGGGGACGGCGATCGCCTCGAACGCCTCGCTCCCCGTCTCGACGCGGACGACGGGGTGGGCGAGCAGGTTGTGGTACCAGGCGGGATGACGGTGCGCTCCGAGGTTGGAGCCGATGACGAGGAGTCCGTCCTCGTGCGGGACGTATCCGAGCGGAGTGGTGTGCTCGGCGCCGGACTTGGCGCCCTTGGTGGTGAGCAGGAGCAGGTCGCTGCCTTCGAAGGGGCCGCCGACCTTGCCGCCGTTGGCGCGGAACTCGTCGATGACCCATTGGTTGAAGGATGCAGGCGTGGGCTTGGGCGTGGGCATGGGAAGTCTGGTCTCCCTGGAGCGCGGTGCTGGGGTGAAGGGCACGCCGAGGGGTACGGGTACGCCGTCGGCGGGGCAGCGCAGGGGCGCGGGGGCGCCGGTGCGGAGCCGGATGATGGATCAGGCGTGGCCTGTGAGGAAAGGAGGACTCATGGGGTCGTCCCTGGTGAAGGGTGGTCGCCCGATCGCCGGCCGGCCCAGATCTCTTTGGCCGGCGCCACGCGCCACACCCTGCATTAAACGATCATCCGCATGCGCTGTCAACGCGCCCCGGTACCGCGGCGGTCAGTGGCGGACCAGGCAGAACGGGTGGCCCGCCGGGTCCGCATAGACCCGCCAGTCATCGGTGTCGGGGCGGGCGTCGAGGAGGGTGGCGCCGCCGGCCAGTGCCTGCTCGTGGGCCCGGTCCAGGTCCGGGACACCGAAGTCGAGGTGGAACTGCTGCGGGCGGTCCGGGTCCGGCCAGTGCGGCGGCCGGTGGTCCGCGACCCGCTGGAAGGCGAGGACGAGACCGGACGGGGTGTGCAGCGTCGCCCACTCCTCGTCGACGGACCACCGCGGGTCCGGCCGGTTCACGGTGCCGCCCACGACCGACCGGTAGAACCCGGCGAGGAGCAGCGGATCGGGGCAGTCCAGGACCACGCACTGGAGCTCGGCCGCCACGCGCACCGCGCCCGGGTCCTCGGGGCGCGCGGGCTCCGGCCGGGCCAGGGCCGCGTCCAGCATCCGGCGTGCGGCGGCGGCCAGTTCGGCGCGGTCCGGGGCCGGGCGGGAGCGGGCGAGGGCGCCGACCAGCCGGTCGTAGAGCAGGCCGTCGGTCCAGGCGACGAGCAGTTCGGCGGCCTCCCGGGGCCGCGGTGCGCCCAGCGCCGCGAGGATCGCGGCGGCCCGGCCGCGGGCGGCCTGGCCCGCACGGTGGAACTCCGGCTCCAGCTCCGGGTTCCGCGCCGCCTCCAAGCTGAGCTCGAAGCGGGCCAGCTGCCGGGCCCGCCCGCTGGTCAGCCACCGGTGCAGGAGGGCGGCCAGGGCGGCCGCGACCGCGTCCCGGTCGGCCGCCGCCGGGCGGTCGTCGCCCTCGTAGTCCGCCACGTCCAGTTCGGCGAGCCGCTGGTAGCAGGCCCCGATCAGGGCCGTCTTCGTACGGAAGTAGTACGAGGTGCTGCCGGCCGGGAGCTGCGCCGCGCCGTCGACGGCCCGGTGGGTGAGCCCGCGCAGTCCGGCAGTCGCGACCAGGTCGATGGCCGTGTCGGCGATCAGCGTCCTGCGGTCGGTGCGCTCGCCGCGTCCGGTTCGGGCTTCCTCGTCTTCGCCGGGGCGGCCGGCTCCAGGGGTGGACATGCCCTCACTCTACAGCTGTAGAGTGAGGGCCCGACGCCTCTACGGATGTAGAGGATCGGCAGAGCCGAGCCAGTGGTGCGCGAGCGAACGGAGAGGTCATGTCCCAGCGTCATGCGGTCGTGGCAGGTGCGGGAATCGGCGGGCTCACGGCGGCGGTGGCCCTGCACCGCCGCGGCTGGCGGGTCACCGTGTGCGAGCGGGCCCCGGGGCCGTCCGCCGCCGGCGCGGGCATCGTCCTCGCCCCCAACGCCCTGCGCGCCTTCGACGCGATCGGCTTCGACCCCGGGCGCGTCGCGGGCCGGGCCGTCCCCGCCGCCATGGGGCTGCGCCGGCCGGGCGGCCGCTGGCTGAACCGCGCCGACACCGCGGCGATGGCCGCCCGCTACGGCCGGCCCCCGCTCGCCGTGCAGCGCGCCGCCCTCGCCGCCGGCCTGGCCGCGCAGCTCCCTGCGGGCACGATCAGGTACGGGGCCGCGGTCACCGCCGTCGACGGCCCCGACACCGCCCCCGTGGTCCGCACCGCCGGCGGCGACCTCACCGCCGACGTGGTGGTGGCCGCCGACGGCATCAACAGCCCGACCCGCCGCAGCCACTTCCCCGGCCACCCCGGCCTGCGCTACAGCGGGGAGACCGCCTGGCGCACGGTGCTGCCGGCCGGGGCCCTCGCCGGAGCACTGCGGGGCGCACCGCCGGCGGCCGCCGAGACCTGGGGCCGCGGCGAGCGCTTCGGCATCGTCCCGCTCGGCGACGGCAGCGTGTACGTGTACGCCACCGCCGTCGTCCCGGAAGGCCACCGTCCCGCCGACGTACGCGCCGAACTGCAGCGCCGCTACGGTACCTGGCACGACCCCGTCCCCGCCCTCGTCGAGCGGATCGACCCGGCGGCCGTCCTCCAGCACGACCTGTTCGACCTGGCCGCCCCGCTCCCCCGCCACCACAGCGGCCGGCTCGTCTGGCTCGGCGACGCCGCCCACGCCATGACCCCCAACCTCGGGCAGGGCGGCTGCCAGGCCGTCGAGGACGCCGTCGTCCTCGCACACCTGCTGGACGGCGGCGACGTACCCGCCGCCCTGGCCGCCTACAGCGCCGCCCGGTGCGCCCGTACGGACGCCGTCCGGGTCCGGGCGCACCGCGCCGGCCGGGTGGCCGCGCTCACCCACCCCCTCGCGGTGGCCGTGCGCGACCTCGCGATCCGGGCCACCCCGGCGCGCGCCGCGTACCGGGCGCTGGACGACCTGTTCAACGGGTTCACCCTTCCGGCGGAGCCGGTTCCGGCATAAAACGCCCCGCGCCGCGGTTGACGCCCATCGGCATCCGGTCGACCGACCGTCGACCAACCCCCCAGCGCAGGGAGGCCCGCATGAGCCCCGCAGACACCGCCGACACCCCGGACATCGACTGGGACCACCCGAAGGACCCCGGCCCGGGCTGGCAGCTCGACCACCTCCGGCAGTACGTCGACTCGGGCGGCACCGAGGGCCTCACCTGGCAGGGCGTCCAGGCGCTGCTGCTCACCACCCTCGGCCGGGTCTCCGGCCGCCCCGTGCGGACCCCGCTGTTCTACGGCGAGGCCGACGGCCGCTACCTGCTGGTGGCCTCCAAGGGCGGCTCCCCCGAGCACCCGCTGTGGTACCGGAACCTGACGGCGCATCCGGAGGTGCGCATCCAGGTCGGCCCGCGCATCATGCAGGCGACCGCCCGCACGGCGACGGCCGAGGAGCGCGCCGCGTACTGGCCCGTCATGGTGGGGCTTTGGCCCGCGTACGACGAGTACCAGAGCAAGACGGACCGCGAGATCCCGCTCGTGGTGATCGAGCCCGTCGAGGAACCGGTCGAACCGGTCGGATAGCGGACGGCGGTGGCGCCGGGCCCTCAGCGGCCCAGCGCCGCCATCGCCGCATTGTGCCCGGGGACCCCGCTGACGCCGCCACCGCGCACCGCGCCCGCCCCGCACAGCAGGACGTTGGGGTACGGGGTCTCCACGCCCCACCGGCCCGGAACGCCATCCCCGCCCGTGGCCCCGTCCCTGCGCGCGCCCCCGTCGGCATAAGGCCAGGACAGTTCCCGGTGGAAGATGTGCCCGCCGGGCAGGCGCAGTTCGCGTTCCAGGTCCAGCGGGGTCTTGGCCTCGATGCAGGGCCGTCCGTCCGCGTCGAAGGCCAGGCAGTCGGTGAGGGGTTCGGCGAGGTGGGCGTCGAGCTGGGCCAGGGTGGCGGTCAGCAGCACCTCGCGCGTGCCCTGGTTGTCTTTCTCGAACAGCCGCGCCGGGGTGTGCAGCCCGAACAGGGTGAGCGTCTGGTAGCCCTGCTCGACCAGCTCCGGCCCGAGGATCGAGGGGTCGGTCAGCGAGTGGCAGTAGATCTCGGAGGGCGGTACGGAGGGCAGCTCGCCGGCGGCGGCCTCGGCGTGGGCCCGGGCGAGCTCCGCGTACCCCTCGGCGATGTGGAAGGTGCCGCCGAACGCCTCGCGCGGGTCCACCGAGGTGTCCCGCAGCCGGGGCAGCCGCCTCAGCAGCATGTTGACCTTGAGCTGGGCCCCCTCGGGGGCGGGCAGCGGCGGCTCCTGGCCGAGCAGTTCGGCCAGCGCCCGCGGGGAGGCTGCGACGAGCACGGTCCGGCCCACGACCCGCCCCTCGCCGGTCGCGGTACGGAAGGCCACCTCGACGGGTGCGCCGCTGCCGTCGGTGTCGATCCGGAGCACCTCGTGCCCGGTGGCGATCTGCGCGCCGGCCGCCCGCGCCGCCTCGGCCAGCGCGCCCGTGAGCGCTCCCATGCCACCGACCGGGACGTCCCAGTCTCCCGTGCCGCCGCCGATGACGTGGTACAGGAAGCAGCGGTTCTGCACCAGCGACGGATCGTGCGCGTCGGCGAACGTGCCGATCAGGGCATCGGTGAGGACCACGCCCCGCACCAGGTCGTCGTCGAAGTGCTCCTCGATCGCCCGCCCGATGGGCTCCTCGAACAGCATCCGCCAGGCCGCCTCGTCGTCGATGCGGGAGCGCAGCTCCGCCCGCGTCGGCAGCGGCTCGGTGAGGGTGGGGAAGACCCTGCCGGCGACCCGCCCGGTCGTCCCGTAGAAGGCCCGCCAACTGTCGTACTCGCGCTGCGAGCCGGTCAGCCGCGCGAAGGACTCCCGGGTGCGGGCCTCGTCGCCGCCGACGAGCAGCCCGCCGGGGCGGCCGCCGCGCTCGACGGGCGTGTACGAGGAGACGGCGCGCTTGCGGACGGCGAAGCGCAGGCCCAGGTCGCGCACGATCTTCGCGGGGAGGAGGGAGACGAGGTAGGAGTAGCGCGAGAGCCGGGCGTCGACGCCCGCGAAGGGGCTGGTGGAGACCGCGGCCCCGCCGGTGGTGGCGAGGCGTTCCAGGAGCAGGACCGAGCGGCCCGCCCGGGCCAGGTACGCGGCAGCGACCAGGCCGTTGTGCCCGCCGCCCACGATCACCGCGTCGTAGAGGTCGCGCTGCGGGGGCCGGTCCGTGTTCCGCTGCCCGTTCCGCTGCCCGTCCGGCTGCTCGTCCCGCTGCGTGTCGCCCTGCGCGTCCCGCCCGAAGCTGGTCATGGCTCTTGGTAGCACACCTGGCCGAGCCGCTCCAGACAGTGCGCCTCGTCGGCGTGGGCCGCGACCGTGTCCGGATGGTCGTCGCCGAGGGAGCGCTCGCGGATGCCGGCGAGCTCCCGGTAGACGGGCAGGGCCTCGTCCCAGCGGCCCAGCCGGCCGAGCCCGACGGCGAGTTCGCGGCGGCTGACCAGGGTGTCGGGGTGCTCGGCGCCGAGGGCCGCGGCGCGGGCCGCGGCGACCTGCCGGGCCTCGGCGACGGCCTCCTCCCAGCGGTCGAGGCGGCCGAGGTTGACGCCGAGGACGTGCCGGGCGCGCAGCGTCTCCGGGTCGGCGGCCCCGTACGCCCGGGTGCGGTCGCGGACCAGGCCCCGGAACAGGTCCAGGGCCTGGGACGCGCGGCCGCTGCGGCCGAGCGCGATGCCGACCTCGTAGCGGGCGGCGAGGGTGTCGGGATGGTCGCGGCCGAGGACGCGTTCCCGTACGGCGGCGACCTCGCGGAAGCCGTCGAGGGCCTCCTCCCAGCGTTCGAGGCGGCCCAGCGCGTACGCCGCCTCGTACCGGGTCAGCAGCGTGTCCGGGTGCTCGGGGCCGAGGACGACCGCCCGGTCCGCGGCGGTCTCGGCGGCGGCGTGGTGGGCCTCGGCGTGCCGGCCGAGCGCCCCGAGGGCGCAGGCCAGGTTGTGGCGGCAGTGCAGGGTGTCGCGGTGGAGCGGGCCCATGCTGCGCTCGCGGCCGACAAGCACCGCGCGGTACACGTCGTAGGCCTCCTGGTGGCGGCCGAGCCGGCCCAGTTCGTACGCCGCCTCCTGGCGCGCGGCGAGGGTGTCGGGGTGGTCGGCGCCCAGGAGCCGGGTGCGCCCGTGGGCGACGGCCTCGTACGTGGCCAGCGCCTCCTCGGGGCGCCCGGACCGGCTGAGCGCGAAGGCCCGGGCGTGGCCGGCGGCGAGCGCGGCGGCGGAGCCGGTGTCGGAGTCGAAGCGGGCGGCGCCGAGCGCGTCGAGCCCCGTGCCGATGCCGATGCCCGTGCCCATGCCGGTGGCGGTGCCCGTGCCGGGTCCGGGGCCGTGGAAGCCGGTGGGGACCGGCACCCCGTACGGTGCGGTCCGCGGGTCCTCCGACGCGGCGGGCCGCAGGATCCGCTGCCCGCCGCTCGTCCATGAGCCGGTGAGTACAGCCCATTCGCCGCTCGCGGGGCGGGCTTCGATTCCGGCCTTGCGGCCGGCGGTCATGCCGTGGGCCCAGGCGGGCAGCGGGGCCGCGACGCCGGCCGCCGCGGTGTGGCCGGTGCCGAGGCGGGCCTCGACGAGCCGGCGGTGCAGGTCGCGGGCGTCGCCCGGGCGGTCCTCGGGGCGCTTGGCCAGCAGGTCGAGGATCACCTGCTCGATGTACTCGGGCAGCTCGGGGCGGTGCCGCCGCGGCGGCCGGCGTCGCGGCCCCGCTGCCCGCCTGGGCCCACGGCATGACCGC
>NZ_JBEYXK010000020.1:30822-101643 GCF_040645035.1 Streptomyces sp. NPDC046876
TTACCCAACACGCCGCTTTTCCGTTCTGGGGGTCTGGGGGGCTCTTGCCCAGTAGGTCGTGTATCCCCTGATGTTTTTTCTGGGGCCGGTGGGGGCGGGGCCGCCGCGGCGCCACGGGGGTGTTGTCGCGGTGTCCGACCAGCACCGACCAGGAGTCGCCGAGGTCGAAGGGCGGGGCGCCGGTGGCGATCTCGTACAGGACGCAGCCGAGGGAGTACAGGTCGCTGCGGTGGTCGAGCTCGCCGCCGGCGATCTGCTCGGGCGACATGTAGTGCGGGGTGCCCATGGCCATGCCGCCGCCGGTGAGCTTGGCGGTGAAGCCGATGTCATGGGCGAGGCGGGCGATGCCGAAGTCGCAGATCTTCACCGTGCCGTCGGTGAGCCGCATGATGTTGGCGGGCTTGAGGTCGCGGTGGACGACGCCCTGGTCGTGGGTGTAGCCGAGGGCGGCGGCGAGCTGCTCGGCGATGTCGACGACCATGTCGACGGGGAGGGGGCGCGCCTGGTTCTGCTCCATCAGCTGGCTGAGGTTGCGGCCGTCGAGGAGCTCCATCACCAGGTACAGGGGGCCGCCGGAGGCGCTGTCGTCGCCGAAGTCGTGGACGACGGTGACCCCGCGGTGCTGGAGGGAGGCGGCGACGCGGGCCTCGCGGCGGAAGCGCTCGCGCAGGACCTGGGTGAAGTGGTTGTCCTGCTCGGATCCGAGCGGTTTGAGGCATTTGACGGCGACGTGCCGGCCGAGGGATTCGTCCCGGGCGCGCCACACCTCGCCCATGCCGCCGCGCCCGATCAGATCGAGCGACCGGTACCGGCCCTGGATCAGTCTGGACTCCGCCATGTCTTGAAGTCGCCCCCGTTGTCGTGCTACGTCCTATGCCCTCCCCGGCCGGTCCAGTATGGCCGCTGATGTACGCAGTGTGTACGCAGAGGGGCGGCTCCCGGGGCCCATGCGCTGTATCGCTTTCAAGATGTGACCTGGCGGCAGCTGCCAGCGTAGACCTGCGGGAATGCTGCGCAGCAGGGTACCGGTGAGGCGCAGGTGCCGGGTGACGGTGCGCGGGGGCGGTGCGGGCCTGCCGTACAGCTGGTGCGCGTACGCGGGCAGGGATCCGTAGGCGAGCGCGGCAACCGGCCGCCACAGCACATTTCGGCCAGGTACGAGGAGCGGCGGAACGGGCGGGCGGCGCAGGAACTCGTCCACTGCGCGGGCGTCGGGGCCGGCGGCGAGCTCGGGCCTGACCTCGTCGAAGTAGGCGGCGAGGGCGGCGGTGCCGGCGGGGACGCCGGCCGGGTCGAGGCCGACGAGGCGGGCGTTCACGCGGTTCTCGTCGACGTAGCGGTCGGCCTGGGCGGGGGTGAGGGGGACGCCGGAGCGGCGCAGTACGTGCAGGAAGCTGTCGATCTGGGCGCAGTGCACCCACAGCAGCAGCTCGGGGTCGTCGACGGGGAACCGCTCGCCGGTGGCGGGGTCGGTGGCGGACAGGGACCGGTGGATGCTGCGGACGCGGGCGCCGGCGCGTTCCGCGGCGTCGGTGGTGTCGTAGGTGACGGTGCCGACGAAGTCGGCGGTGCGCAGCAGCCGCCCCCAGGCGTCCGTGCGGAAGTCCGAGTTCTCCAGGACGGCGCGGACGGCCCGCGGGTGCAGGGCCTGGAGGTAGAGCGCGCGCACCCCGGCGATCCACATGACGGGGTCGCCATGGCACTGCCAGGTGACGGACGCGGGCCCGTAGAACCCCGGGTCGGCTGCGCTCATCCCCTGCCTCCCTCATGGCCGCGCCGTGCCCGGCGCCGCGGGTACGGGTGGTACGGGTGGTCCGGGTCGAGCGTGCCACCGAGGGGGCGCCGGGCGCCACGGGGCGTCATGGTGCGTCCGGGGCGGGCGGAAGAGGGGCGGGGTGCGCGGAAGAGGGGCGGGGTGCGCGGAAGAGGGGCGGGGTGCGCAGGAGAGGGCGGGAGGAGCCCGCCCGCTTCTCGCGGAACCCGATTGTGCGGTGCACGGCACCAGGGCCGCTTCTCCGCATCCTCGAAATGGGCTCCTTCCGCACTTTCATGGAAGCACTCCCGGGCGCTGCCCGCCAGGGCCGGAGGAGTTCCGCCTTCCGCATCTTCGCGCTGCCGATAGTCTTTTCCACCGTTCGAGGGCAAGGAGAGCGGGTTGATGGTGGGGGATGCGTTGTCCCGGATGCCGAGGATGCGTCTGGACGAGTTACTCGACGAGCTCCAGGCGCGGATCGACGCCGCCCGCGGCACCCGCGACCGGGTCCACAGCCTCCTGGAGGCCGTGGTGTCCGTGGGCCGCGAGCTGGAACTCTCCCAGGTGCTGCGCCGCATCGTCGAGGCCGGCGCCCTGCTCGTCGACGCCGAGTACGCGGCCCTGGGCGTCATCGGCCCGGACGGCAGGACGCTCTCGCAGTTCCTGACCGTCGGCCTCACCGACGAGGAGATCGCCCGGATCGGCTCGCTGCCTTCGGGCCACGGACTGCTCGGCGAGGTGATCCGCAACCCGGAGCCGCTGCGCCTGGCCGACCTGGGGGGCCACCCCTCCTCGCACGGCTTCCCCGCCCACCACCCGCCGATGCGGACCTTCCTCGGCGTGCCCATACGGGTGCGGGAGGAGGTGTTCGGCAACCTCTACCTCACCGACAAGCGGGGCGGGCGGGACTTCGACACCGAGGACGAGTCCGTCATCACGACGCTGTCGGTGGCCGCCGGGGTCGCCATCGACAACGCCCGCCTGTACGAGGGCTCCCAGCGCCAGCAGCACTGGCTGCGGGCCAACGCGGAGGTCACCCGCAGCCTGCTGTCCGGGAGTTCGCGCACCGAGGTGCTCCAGCTGATCGCCCGACGAGCCCGGGACATCACCGGCGCGCGGGCGGCGGAGATCGCCACGGCGCTCCCCGGCGCCGACGGCCTGCTGGTCGAGGTGGCCACGGGCGCGGACGCCGCCGCCCGGCAGGGGCTGGTCCTGCCCATCGAGGGCAGCATGGTGGGCGCCGCGCACACCGAGGGCGCTCCCGTGGCGAGTTCGCGTGCGGCCACGGACCGGCGGTTCCCGGCCGGCGCCCCGCTGCCGGACGCCGGCGGGCCCGCGGTGGCGGTACCCCTGGGCACCGGCGGCGGCGCGGACACCCGCGGCGTGCTCCTGCTGGCCCGGGCCGCCGGCGATCCCGTCTTCAGCGAGGGCGAGCTCGAACCGCTGCTGGCGTTCGCCGGACAGGCGGCCCTCGCCCTGGAGTTGGCGGACCGGCGGCGGGACGCGGAGCAGATCGCGCTGCTGGAGGAGCGCGACCGGATCGCCCGCGACCTGCACGACCTGGCGATCCAGCGGCTGTTCGCGACCGGCATGACCCTGCAGAGCGCCGCCCGGCTGGTGGAGCACGAGGGTGCGGCGCAGCGGATCGGCCGGGCCGTCGACGACCTCGACGAGACCATCAAGATCATCCGGTCGACCATCTTCGGGCTGCGCACCAAGGACCGGGAGGCCGGTGCGGGGCTGCGGGCCCGGACCGCCCGTGCGGTCGGCGAGGCCGCCGCCCTGCTCGGGCACCCGCCGCGGCTGACCATGGAAGGCCTGCTGGACACCGATGTGCCGGCGGACGTGGCCGACCACGTCGTGGCGGTGCTCGGCGAGCTGCTTAGCAACGCCGCCCGGCACGCACACGCCAGCCGGGTCGGGGTCTCGCTGAAGGCCGCGGCGGGCGAGGTCGTCCTCACCGTGTCGGACAACGGGATCGGCATCCCGGCCGGGGGCCGGCGCAGCGGCCTGGCCAACCTCGACGAGCGCGCCCGCCGCGTCGGCGGCAGCTTCCTGGCCGAGGCCCCCGCCGTGGGCGGCAGCCGGATCGTCTGGCGGGCCCCGCTGCACCCGGACGGCCCGCGGCGGACCCCGCGCCCGGACGCCCGCCCGGCCGCCCGCCCGGATGCACGCCCCGAGCCCGGCCCCTCCCCGCGGCCGGGGGCACAGGCCCAGTCCTCCCGCCCGGCCCCGGCCCCGCCCCGCTGATCAGCCGGACCGGGCGGCCGCGGCCGGGCCGCGCTCCAGCCGGAAGCCGGTGACCAGGTCCGGCCGGATCCGTACGACACGGGCGGGCTCCGGCCGCTGCACCCAGGGCCGCAGCCGGTCCGCGTACCGGGCCGCGAGCAGGGGGTCGGTCACCGGAACGGCGAACCCGGTGACGACCACGCTCCACCCGAGCCGGGTCCGCGGATCGATGTCGTCGGCCTCGTACGCGACGACGGTGCCGGAGGCCTCGGCCGGGGCGGCCAGCGCCGCCAGCGCCCCGCCGTCGTGCACGCGCAGCAGGATGTCCCCGCCGTCCAGCAGGTGGTTGACGGGGCGTACGGCGGGCAGCGCGTGCCGGGTGAACACGACCCGGCCCAGCGGCACCGTCCCGAGCAGCCGCAGGGCCTCCTCGCGCTCCAGCGGCCGCATGAGGCGCGCGTCCGGGGCGCCCGGGACTCCCGGGGCGCCCCTTGCGTCCGCCGCACGCTCCGCCCTGCGCACCGGGCTCACGACCGGTCGCAGTGCAGCACCCGGTCCGCGCCCAGCACCCGCAGCGACTTGGCCATCAGCGGCGGCACGTCCTGGAGCACGAGCTGCGCGCCGGCGCGCGCGCAGCGCCGGTTCAGGCGCAGCAGCATGTCGATGCCGGAGCTGTCGCAGAAGGCCAGCCCGGACAGGTCGAGGACCACGTCCCCGCCGCCGTCGGCGACCCGCGCGAGTCGCGGCTCGACGGCCGCGGCCGTGTGCACGTCCAGTTCGCCCACCACCGCGACGCCCGCGCCCCACTCCTCGCGTACGACCGTCCGGAGCGCGATCATCGTTCTGCCCATGGAGTCCTCTCCTCTCGCTCGCTTCGCTCGCCTGCCCGGCCACCCCACCACGCATGCGGGCCCGGCGACAGGTCCGCACGCCCCGTACCGGGGGCCGAAGGTCCCGAGTCCGCGCGTTCCGCCGCGCTGGGCGGAGCGACGACAGGGCCGATCGGCCCTGTCGTCGCTCCCGCCGGGCGGGCAGGATGCGGGGGCGGGTGCGCGCCCGGTGCGCCCGCCCTACCCAGGAGTACGAGATGACCGACAGCGGCGCCGGCGGCCCCCTCGCGGCGGAGGAGCCCATCAGCGTCTTCCTCCTGGACGACCACGAGGTCGTCCGCCGGGGCGTGCACGACCTGCTGGAGGCGGAGCCCGGCATCCGCGTGGTCGGCGAGGCCTCCACGGCGGAGCAGGCGCTGGCCCGGGTCCCGGCGCTGCGGCCGCGGGTGGCCGTACTGGACGTGCGCCTCCAGGACGGGGACGGTGTCTCGGTCTGCCGCGAGCTGCGCTCCCGGATGCCCGGGCTCGCCTGCCTGATGCTCACCTCCTTCGACGACGAGGAGGCGCTGCTCGACGCCATCATGGCCGGCGCCTCCGGCTATGTCCTCAAGCAGATCAGCGGAACCAACCTGGTCACGGCGGTCCGCACGGTCGCCTCGGGCCAGTCGATGCTGGACCCGGGCGCCACGGCCCGGGTGATGGCGCGGATGCGGGGGGAGGTCCCGCAGGAGGAGCGGGCGCCGGGGCTGCCGGGCTTCACGGAGCGGGAGAAGGAGATCCTCGTCCTGGTCAGCGAGGGTCTGACGAACCGGGAGATCGGCACGCGGCTCTACCTCGCCGAGAAGACCGTGAAGAACATCGTCTCGCGGCTGTTCGTCAAACTCGGCGTCGACCGCCGGGTCCAGGCCGCCGTGATCGCCAGCCACGCCCTCGTACCACCGGCCCGCCGGCCGGGGCGTCCGCACCACCCCTCGGCTACGAATCACTAGTGGCGCCCCGCGCGGCCGCTTCCCCTGCCGCAGGACGGCGCCCGACGGCCGATCCGAGGGATGAGGAGGTGCCGGTCATGGTGATGTCCGTCCGAGCCCGCCGGCTGACGGTGAGCGCCGCGGCCGCGGGCCTGCTCGCAGGAGGCGGCACGGTGAGCGGCATCGGCGCGGCCCACGCCGCGGACGCCGCGGCCACGGCCGCGGCCGCGTCCGGGGCCACGCGTGTGAGCGACGACCCGATGCACTGCACGTGGAAGCAGGGCCATTGGGAGAAGAAGTGGGTCAGGGGCCACTGGAAGAAGGTCTGGAAGCACGGCTGGTGGTCCAAGGAGAAGATCTGGAAGCCCGGCTTCCGCGACCACCACGGCAACTGGCACCCCGGCCACTGGGTGTGGGTGACGGTCCACCACAAGGGCAGGTGGATCTGGATCCACGTTCCGGGCCACTGGAAGTGGGTGTGGGTGAAGGGGTTCAAGGTCTGCAAGCCCTGGAAGTGGGACACGGACAGGACCTGGAACCCGTACAAGCCGGGTGACCAGGACAAGCCCTGGAGCCCGTACAAGCCGGGTGACCAGGACAAGCCCTGGAGCCCGTACAAGCCGGGTGATCAGGACAAGCCCTGGAACCAGGACAAGCCCGGTGATCAGGACAAGACCTGGAACCAGGACAAGACCTGGAACCGGGTCACGACCGGGGACGAGAACGCGACCACGGGCCGGAGCACGACCACGGACCAGGGCAGGACCACGAACCAGGACGACACCCTGGCCCCGGGCAACACCCTGAACCAGAACAGTCCCGCGGACCAGGACAAGACCCTGATGCCGGACCAGCCCGTGAACCGGGACGCGCCCGCGACCCAGGACGAGCCGGCGACCCCGGATCTGCCCGCGACCCCGAACGTGCCCGCTGACCAGGGCCCGACCGTGGACCAGGGCGCGACCGGCTGACGTCCGGCCGGCACGGTGATGCGGCCCGCTCCGATCGGTGCTGGCATGGGAGGAGGTGTGGTCCACCGCCTGTGGTCCACCGCCGTCGAGCGAGGTGCCCAGAGCGTGTCTACCGGTCGTCCCAGTCGTCCCCGATCCCCGTCAGGAAGCCCGCAGGTCCGAGCGGAGCTGGACGAGCTGCTGTCCCGGGTCGCCGCGGGCGACCCCGACGCCTTCGCCCGGCTGTACGACGCGGTCAGCCGGCCGGTGGCGGGGCTGGTCACCAGCGTGGTCAGGGACGCGGCTCAGTCGGAGGAGGTCGTCCAGGAGGTATTGGTGGAGGTGTGGCGGACCGCCGGCCGGTTCCGCCCCGACCGGGGCAGCGCCATGAGCTGGGTACTGACCGTGGCGCACCGGCGGGCGGTGGACCGGGTCCGCTCGGTCCGGGCGCAGGGCGAGCGGGAGCGCCGCAACGCGGTCCGGGAGTGGTTGCGCCCCTTCGACGAGGTCGCCGAGGAGGTCGAGCAGCATCTGGAGCACGAGCAGGTGTGGCGGTGCCTGGGGGCCCTGTCGAGGGCACAGAGGGAGAGCGTGGTGCTCGCGTACTACGGGGGACTGACCTACCGCGAGGTGGCGGCGGCCCTGGAGGAACCGGTGGGAACCGTCAAGGCCCGGCTGCGGCAGGGGCTGCGGCTGCTCGGCGAGTGTCTGGAGAACACGGGATGACCGGGAACGGATCCCACGACGCGGCCGGGGCGTACGTCCTGGACGCGCTGCCGGACGACGAGCGGCGCGGGTTCGAGACGCACCTGGCCGAATGCGAGGCGTGCTCGGTGGAGGTGGCCGGCCTGAGCGCGGCGGCTGCGCGGCTCGGGCAGGCCGTCGCGGTCGACCCGCCGGCGGGGCTGCGCAGCCGGGTGCTCGCGGAGATCGCGAGGACGGCGCAGGAGCCGCAGGCGCCCCGTGAGCGGTACGAATCCCGCCGGCCGCAGGAGGAACCGGTGGGCCCGGCGGCACCTCCTGCGGCCGTGGCGGCCCCTGCGTCGCCGGCCGCAGGGGGCGCCAGGCCGCCCCCTGGCGGCCCGCCCGCCGCCCCGGTCCCCGCCCCCGCCCCGCCGGCGGCTCCGTTCCGGCGCCGGATCATGGTCGCACTGGCGGCGCTCGCGGCCGCGGTCGTCGCGCTCGGCGGCGTCGCCGCGTGGCAGCGCCACGAGGCCGACGCCGCACGGGCCTCCCTGGTGCGCGCGCAGCGGCAGGAGGCGGGCGTGGTGGACGTACTGGCCGCCTCGGACGTGCAGCTCCGTACGCAGCGGCTGCCCGGCGAGGGCCAGAGCACGGTGGCCGTCTCGCGGAGCCGGGACGCGGCCGCCCTGTTCGCCAGCCAGCTGGACCCGCTGCCCGCGGGCAAGGCGTACCAGGTCTGGTTCAGCGATGCCGGACGCTACCGGCCCGCGGGGCTCCTGAGCGGCTCCGGCGACCAGCAGCTCCGGCTGCGCGGCCCCCTGGCGACGGCGACGGCCGTGTGCGTGACGGTGGAGCCGGCCGGCGGGGTCCGCAAGCCCACCGCCCCGGTCCTGGCCGTGATCGGTGTGCCGCCCCGGGCCGAGGACACCACGGCGTCCTCCGAGACGCCGTACTCGGACGACTCGGACGACACGGACGACACGGACGAGGAGGTCTACCCCTGAGCGGCCGCTCCCCGGACGGCCCGGGCCGGCGCCCGAGCCGGCCCGGGCACGCGCCCGGGCTCACCAGCCCGCCCCGGGCTCTACTTCCCGCGCGGCTGGGTGAAGCGCACCAGATTGCCGGCGGGGTCGCGGAACGCGCAGTCGCGCACGCCGTAGGGCTGGTCCATCGGCTCCTGGAGCACCTCGGCGCCCGCCGCGCTGATCCGCTCGAAGGTGGCGTCGCAGTCGGGCGTCTGGAAGATGACGCCGCGCAGCAGGCCCTTGGCCATCAGCTCTGCCATGGCCTGCCGGTCGGACGGCGAGGCGTTCGGGTCGGCGAGGGGCGGCTCCAGCACGATGTTCACGTCCGGCTGCGCGGGCGACCCGACGGTCACCCAGCGCATCCCCTCGAACCCCACGTCGCCCCGCACTTCGAGGCCCAGCACGTCGCGGTAGAAGGCGATCGCCTTGTCGTGGTCGTCGACGGCGATGAAGCATTGGGAAAGCGTGATGTCCATGCCGCTCACGCTACGGCGCGGCGGCCGGGCCTGCTTCTCCGTTTCTGACCGGCCGCGTGTGGATCTTGGCGATACAGGCGGGGATCTCGGCGCCGTCGTCGTGGTTGCGCGCCCGGTAGGCACTCGGGCTCTCGCCGACCAGCTCGGTGAAACGGGAGCTGAACGAGCCCAGCGAGGTACAGCCGACCGCGAAGCAGACCTCGGTCACGCTCAGGTCGCCGCGCCGCAACAGCGCCTTGGCCCGCTCGATGCGGCGGGTCATCAGGTAGCTGTACGGCGTCTCGCCGTAGGCGGCGCGGAAGCTGCGGGAGAAGTGGCCGGCCGACATCAGGGCCCCGCGGGCCAGGGTCGGGACGTCGAGCGGTTCGGCGTACTCGCGGTCCATCCGGTCGCGGGCGCGCCGCAGGCGGACGAGGTCGTCGAGCTCCAGCCGTTTCACCCGGCCAGTCTGCCACGGCGGCCTCGGCGGCCGTGGCCCGCCCGCAACGATCGACAGCGGGGGCCCGGAGCACCGGCCGGCGGGCCCGGAGCGATCGATCAGGATCGGAGAAGCCCCGGCGTCCGCCCCGCGCCTAGCGTGGCGGCCATGGACACCACCGACACCACCGACACCACCGAAATCGCCGCAACCGGCACCGACGCCGACACCGCCGCCGCCACCACCGACATCAGCATTCACTGGACCTTCCTCCCCCACACCGACCCCGAGGCCTCCCTGGCCTTCTACCGCGACGCCCTCGGCTTCGAGGTCCGCAGCGACGTCGGCTCAGGCGCGATGCGCTGGATCACGGTCGGCCCCGCCGGCCGGTCCGGCACCTCCGTCGTGCTGGAGCCGCCGGCCACCGCTGCCGGCGTCACCGAAGACGAGCGCCGTACGATCGCCGAGATGATGGCCAAGGGCACCTACGCCCGCCTCACCCTGGCCACCTGCGACCTCGACGGCGTCTTCGCCCGGCTCCGGGCCGCCGGCGCCGAACTCGTACAGGAGCCGACCGAGCAGCCGTACGGTGTCCGGGACTGCGCCTTCCGCGATCCGGCGGGCAACCTGATCCGCTTCAACGAGCAGCGCCGGTAAGGCCGCCCGCCGCCCCGCCCCGCCCCACCCGATCGGAGACACGATGAGCAAGGCCACGAGGACGGACACGCCGTCGCCCGGGCTGCCCGCGGCCGACAGCCACGATCTGATCCGCGTGCTCGGTGCGCGCGAGAACAACCTCAAGGACGTCAGCGTCGAGATTCCCAAGCGCCGCCTGACGGTGTTCACCGGTGTCTCCGGTTCGGGCAAGAGCTCCCTGGTGTTCGACACGATCGCCGCCGAGTCGCAGCGGCTGATCAACGAGACGTACAGCGCCTTCGTCCAGGGCTTCATGCCGACCCTGGCGCGGCCCGAGGTCGACGTCCTGGACGGCCTGACCACGGCGATCATCGTCGACCAGCAGCGGATGGGCGCCGACCCCCGCTCCACCGTCGGGACCGCCACCGACGCCAACGCGATGCTGCGCATCCTGTTCAGCCGGCTCGCGCAGCCGCACATCGGCCCGCCGAGCGCGTACGCCTTCAACGTCCCCTCGGTGCGGGCCAGCGGGGCGATCACCGTGGAGCGCGGGGCCCGGAAGGCGGTCAAGGCCACCTTCAACCGCACCGGCGGCATGTGCCTGCGCTGCGAGGGCCGCGGCACCGTCTCCGACATCGACCTGACCCAGCTCTACGACGACACCAAGTCGCTCGACGAGGGTGCGCTGACGGTCCCCGGCTACAGCATGGACGGCTGGTACGGCCGGATCTTCCGCGGGTCGGGCTTCTTCGACCCGGCCAAGCCGATCCGCAAGTACACCAAGCGCGAGCTGCACGACCTGCTCCACAAGGAACCCACCAAGATCAAGGTGGACGGGATCAACCTGACGTACGAGGGCCTGATCCCGAAGATCCAGAAGTCGATCCTGTCCAAGGACGTCGACGCGCTCCAGCCGCACGTGCGGGCCTTCGTGGAGCGGGCGACGACCTTCGCGACCTGCCCCGAGTGCGAGGGCACCCGGCTCGCCGAGGGGGCCCGGTCCTCGAGGATCGGGGAGGTGAGCATCGCCGACGCCTGTGCGATGCAGATCAGCGATCTGGCCGCATGGGTACGGGGCCTCGACGAGCCCTCGGTGGCGCCGCTGCTCGCGAAGCTGGGGCACACCCTCGACTCGTTCGTCGAGATCGGGTTGGGCTACCTCTCGCTCGACCGGCCCTCGGGCACGCTGTCGGGCGGCGAGGCGCAGCGCGTCAAGATGGTCCGCCACCTCGGCTCGCCGCTCACGGACGTCACGTACGTCTTCGACGAGCCCACGATCGGCCTGCACCCCCATGACATCCAGCGGATGAACGGCCTGCTGCTGCGGTTGCGGGACAAGGGCAACACGGTGCTCGTCGTGGAGCACAAGCCGGAGACGATCGCGATCGCCGACCACGTCGTCGACCTCGGCCCGGGCGCGGGCACGGCCGGGGGCACCGTCTGCTTCGAGGGCACGGTGGAGGGGCTGCGGGCCGGCGGCACCCTCACCGGCCGCCACTTCGGCGACCGGGCCTCGCTGAAGGAGGCGGTGCGCAAGCCCACCGGTGCGCTGGAGATCCGCGGGGCGACGACGCACAACCTCCGGGGCGTGGACGTCGACATCCCGCTCGGGGTGCTGACGGTGGTCACCGGAGTCGCCGGCTCCGGCAAGAGCTCGCTCGTGCACGGCTCGGTCCCCGCGGGCGCGGGTGTGGTCGCGGTCGACCAGGGCGCGATCCGCGGTTCGCGCCGGAGCAACCCCGCGACGTACACGGGGCTGCTCGACCCGATCCGCAAGGCGTTCGCGACGGCCAACGGGGTCAAGCCGGCGCTGTTCAGCGCCAACTCCGAGGGCGCCTGCCCCACCTGCAACGGCATCGGCGTCGTCTACACCGACCTGGCGATGATGGCCGGCGTCGCGAGCACGTGCGAGGAGTGCGAGGGGCGGCGGTACCAGGCATCGGTGCTGGAGTACCGCCTGGGCGGCCGGGACATCAGCGAGGTGCTGGCGATGCCGGTCGCCGAGGCCGAGCAGTTCTTCGGTGCCGGCGAGGCGCGCACGCCGGCCGCCCACCGGATCCTGGAGCGGCTGGCCGACGTCGGCCTCGGGTACCTCAGCCTGGGCCAGCCGCTGACCACGCTGTCGGGAGGCGAGCGGCAGCGGCTCAAGCTGGCCACGCACATGGCGGAGAAGGGCGGGGTCTACGTCCTCGACGAGCCGACGGCGGGACTGCACCTCGCCGACGTCGAGCACCTGCTGGGGCTGCTGGACCGGCTGGTCGACTCCGGCAAGTCGGTGATCGTCATCGAGCACCACCAGGCGGTCATGGCCCACGCGGACTGGATCATCGACCTGGGCCCGGGCGCCGGCCACGACGGCGGCCGGATCGTCTTCGAGGGCACGCCCGCGGACCTGGTCGCCGACCGCTCCACCGTGACGGGCGAACACCTGGCGGCGTACGTCGGCGCATAGGCCGCCGGCCCGCCGGCCGACGGAGCTGCCCGACCGGGGTGGACGCGGAGGTCGGCCGTCAGCAGGGCATCAGGAGCAGCGGGACCGGGCCGCCCTCGGCCCACCCGGGCGGGATCGCGGCGAGCGCGTCGCCCACGGCGGCCCCGTGGAGGAACGCCGCGCCGTGCCCGTCGGCGATCCTGGCCCCGTCGCCGTCCCAGGCGACGGGGACCAGCCGCGTCGTCCCGGGAACCGCCCGCACCCGGCCCCGTACCGGGACCCGGGGCAGCGGGGCGAGGGCCCGGCCCGCCAGGCCGGCGATGAGCGGGCCGAGCAGCGTGTGGGCCGCGACGAGCGCGGCGTACGGGTTCCCCGGCAGCCCCACCACCCAGCGGTCGGGGTCCGGTTCGGCGAGCAGCATCGGGTGCCCGGGACGGCAGGCGACCGTGTCGACCACCATCCGCGCCCCGGCGCCCGAGCTGCCCAGCAGCCCGCGCAACTGGTCCGTGGCGCCGACGGAGGTGGAGCCCGTGACCACCACGACGTCGACGTCCCGCATCCCGTGCACGGCCTCGGCCAGCTGCCCCGCCGGCCGGTCGGATACGTGCCGCACCCGGCACGGCTCGCCGCCGAGCGCGAGGATCAGCGCCGGCAGGAGCGGCCCCAGGGCGTCGCGCACCCGGCCGGGGCCGGGCCGGCCCGCGTGGTCCAGCTCGTCGCCCGTGATCAGCACGCCGACCCGGGGACGCGGCCGCACCGCCGGCGCGTCGTGGCCGCAGGACGCGGCGAGCCCGAGCAGCGCCGGGCCGACCCGGGTGCCCGCCGGGGCGAGACGGCAGCCCGCCGGGGCGTCCTCGCCGGCACGCCGGATGTGCCGACCCGGCGGGAGCACGGCGCACGCCCCCGCCGGAACCGGGGCCCCGGTGGAGATCTCCACGCACTCCCCCGCCCCCAGCACGCCCGGCCACACCGCACCCGCCCGGACGGCACCGCGGACCTGCCAGGGGCCCGGACCGGCCACGGCGTACCCGTCCATGGCGGCCGTGTCGAACGCCGGGAGCGGATGCAGGGCGCGCAGGTCCTCGGCAAGCGTCAGCCCGGCGGCGGCACCGAGGGAGACCCTGCGGGCGGGCACCGGCCGGGGAGCGCCGTGGGCCAGCACCCGCGCACGGGCCCAGGACACGGGCGGGGACGGCGGCGCGGCGGGCGGCACGGTGCCGGGCGAGGTCGGGGTCGGGGTCGGGGTCGGGGTCGGGGTCGGAACCAGGGTGGGGGTCGGGGTCGTGACGGCGGCGGAAGGCATGCACAGGACTCTCGCCCCGCGGCGTTTCCGGCCGCCTGCGCGGGCATTGCCATTGCGCTCCGACTCGCTCACGCGCGCCGCGCCACCGATGTGAACGGCCACGGCAAACGCGCCGCACCTGCCCGCCCTGGGGAACGGCGGTGGGCAGGGCCGTCCCGGGCACGTCCGGCAGCTGTCGGTCACGGGTGTGTGATGCGCCTTCCTGAGACAATTCGGGTGGAAGCGCGCACAGCGCGGACCGAAACCAGGGACCACCATGTCCGACGACCCGAAGGCCTCCCCCGAGGCGACGCCCATCAAGGTGTTCCTCCTCGACGACCACGAAGTGGTCCGGCGCGGGCTGCGGGACCTCCTCGACGCCGAGCCGGACATCACCGTCGTGGGTGAGGCGGGCACGGCCGACCAGGCCCTGGCCCGCGGGCCGGCGCTCCGCCCGGACGTCGCCGTGCTCGACGTGCGGCTGCCCGACGGCGACGGCATCGCGGTCTGCCGCGAGCTCCGCTCGCGCATGCCGGACCTCGCGTGCCTGATGCTCACCTCGTTCGACGACGAGGACGCCCTGCTGGACGCGATCATGGCGGGCGCCGCCGGATACGTGCTGAAGCAGATCAAGGGCTCCGACCTCGTCTCCGCCGTCCGCACGGTCGCCACCGGCCAGTCCATGCTGGACCCGGCCACGACCGCCCGCCTGATGCACTCCCTGCGCAACCCGGAGACGCCGAAGGAGCCGGATGACGCCCGCCTGGCGGCCCTGTCGGAGCGGGAGCGGGCCGTCCTGGAACTCATCGGCGAGGGCCTGACCAACCGGCAGATCGCCAAGCGGCTCTACCTGTCCGAGAAGACCGTCAAGAACCACATCTCACGGCTCCTGGGAAAGCTCGGAGTCGAACGCCGGGTCCAGGCGGCGGTCATCGCCGCACAGGTGCACGACGACCACGACCACGGACACGACCGCGACCGCGACCGCGACCGTGACCGCGACCACGGCCGCGCCGAGCGGTGAGCGTCTCCACAGGGGGCGTGGCGCCGGCACCGCCTGCGGCGGCCCCGGTCACGTCCGCGAGGGGGCCAGCGGCACCCGCCACTCCAGGCGGGTGCCGTGTTCGCCCCGGTCCCGCGGGGCGACCGTCATCCGGCCGCCGAGCTTCTCGGCGCGCTCGGCGAGATTGCGCAGCCCGCTGCGCCGGCCGCCCTCGGGCATGCCGACGCCGTCGTCCGTCACCTCCAGGCGGAGCGTTCCGCCGCCCGCAGCGATGAAGACCTCCGCGTGCGTGGCGCAGGCGTGGCGGGCGACGTTGCTGAGGGCTTCGCCGATGACGGCGAGGGCCTCGTCGGCCACGGCCGGCGGTACGTCGGTGTCGATCAGCCCCTCCATGCGCAGCGCCGGGGCGAAGCCGAGGCCGGCGGAGGCGTCGTCCAGGGTCTGGACGGCGCGGGAGCGCAGCTTCGGGCCCGTACCCGGGGATCGGCGTTCGCGGAGTCCGAAGATGGTGGACCGGATGATCTTGATGGTGGCGTCGAGGTCGTCGACCGCACGGGCGAGCCGTTCGGAAGCCTCCGGGTGGTCCACGAAGCGCTGGGCGCTCTGGAGGGTCATGCCGGTCGCGAAGAGGCGCTGGATGGCCAGGTCGTGCAGGTCACGGGCGATGCGGTCGTGGTCCTCGAGCAGGCTCACCTGTTCGGCGTCGCGGCGCCGGTCCGCCAGCTCCAGGGCCAGGCTCGCCTGGCCGGCGAACCCGGGGAGCGCGGCGACCTCCGCGGCCGCGAACGCAGCCCGGCCGCGGCTGCGGGCGAGCACCAGCACACCGCTGAGCTTCTCCTTCGTACCGACGGTGACGGCGACGGCGGGTCCGAAGCCCTTCCAGCGTTCGACGTGCACGGTGATGCGCTCGTCGTTCTCCACGTCCGTGACGGTGACCAGGCCGTCCCGGGCCAGGGCGGCTTCGGCCAGGGTGCCCCGGGGGCTGGGCAGGACGATCCCGCGGTGCGCCCCGGCCCCCTCCCCGAGGGCGAGGGAGCCGCGCAGCTCGCCCCCGGGACCGAAGAGGTAAAGCACTCCGATGTCGGCGCCTGTGATGTTCCTGGCACGCTCCAGCATGCCTTCGAGCACCTCGTCGCGCGCGGTGCCGGAGAGGAGGGCACTCGTGATGTCCGAGCCGGCCGCCAGCCAGCGCTCGCGCAGGCGGGCCTCCTCGTAGAGGCGGGCGTTCTCGATGGCGATGCCGGCGGCGACGGCCAGGGTGGACAGGACCGCCTCGTCCTCGGCGTCGAAGTCCGCGCCGCCGCGCTTCTCGGTCAGGTAGAGGTTGCCGAAGACCTCCTCACGCACCCGGATGGGGACGCCGAGGAAGGAGTGCATCGGCGGGTGGTGGGGCGGGAAGCCGTACGAGGCGGGGTGCTCGGACAGCTCGGACAGGCGCAGGGGCTGCGGGTGGCGGATCAGCTCGCCGAGGATGCCGTGGCCGGAGGGCAGGTCGCCGATCCGTGCGCGGAGCTCGTCGCTGATGCCGACGGGGAGGAACTCGGCGAGCTTCTTCTCGTCGCCGATCACGCCGAGGGCGCCGTACTCGGCGTCGACGAGCACGACGGCGGCCTCCACGATGCCGCGCAGCACCTGCGGCAGGTCAAGTTTCCGGCCGACCGACATGACGGCTTCGAGGAGGCCGTTCAGCCGGTCCCGGGCGCCGCGGACCTCGTCGATCCGTACCTGGAGCTCGTCGAGCAGCTCGTCCAGCCGCAGCCGCGGCACTCCGCCTTCGGGGGCCCTGCCGCCTGCGCTCATGTCCCGCCTCCGGCCGGTGGCAGCGGTGAGAGAACCACCTTGTCCACGTTAGTCCGGGCCGGAGGGGGTTTCCCGTTCGGATGCCCGCGGGGAACGGCTGCCGGGCCGGGGGATGAGGAGGACCGGGCAGTGGGCGTGGTGCAGGAGGCTGTGGGTGACCCGGCCCAGGTTGCGGCCGAGTCCGAGCGGGGCGGGGGCCCGGCGGCCCCCCATGACCAGCAGATCGGCATGGTGGGACGCCTCGACCAGGACTCCGGCCACCGAGACGCTCTTCTCCGCCTCGCCCTGGACGGTCAGGTCGGGGAACTCTTCGTGGATCGTGTCGGTGACGGTCCGCAGGGTCTTCTCGTGTCCCCCGGCGATCTCGTCCACGCGGTCGAGCATGGTCACCACGTTGCCCAGGGACTGGAGGATGTTCCACACGTGCAGCAGGCGCACGGACGCCCTGCGCAGCTGGGCCTCGCGGGCGGCATGGCGGGCGCACACGAGGTCGTGTTCGTCGCGGACGGCGGCGAGGACGGTGCCCCGCTCCTCGGCACCGTCGATTCCGCGGGCCACGATGACGGGGTTCTCGGCGGTGGCTGCCGTGTCCAGGCCGACGGAGCCGAGCATGAGCGAGCCGAAGCCGCCCAGGCCGCGGTTGCCCACGACGATGGTGCCGTGCAGACCGGCCGCCCGGTGCAGGGTGGTGACGGCGTCCGTGCGGCTGAACTCGGTGGTCACCTGCAGGCCGGGGTACCGGTCGGTCACGGCCTTCGCCGTGGCGTCCAGCAGCTCCCGGCCCGCGGCGCGGATCTCCTCGACGGTCTCGGCCGACAGGTACAGGGCCCGGCCGTCGGTGTCGGATCCGTGGACGATGTGCAGGGGGCGGCCGCGGCGCACGGCCTCACCGGCGGCCCACAGGGCGGCGGCGCGGGCCGGCGCCGAGCCGTCCACGCCGACGATGACCGAGCTGGTGTCAGGGGTACGGATGGCGCTGTCCACGATTGCTCCCGACCGAGAAGCCGATGGGTCACACCCCTCAGGCTGACACGGCACCGGGCGGGTGGGAGGGCCCGTCCGGTCCCCGGACGGGACCGTTCGGCCCTCGATCCCCGGGCCCGCTCCGGCGCATGGTGAAGGGCACACGCACCAGGAGGGCCTCATGAAAAGCCTCAAGGTGGCGGACCTGATGACCGACGAGGTCGTCTCCGTGGCCCCCGGCACGGCCTGTAAGGACGTCGCGGAGCTGCTCGCCGAACACGACATCAGCGGTGTCCCCGTCCTGGACGACGAGGACCGCGTGGCGGGCGTGGTCTCGCAGACCGACGTACCGGCCCGTGCGGCACCGCATCCGGCCGCGCCCCGGGGGGACGCGGCGCCGACCCCGCCGACCACTGCGGGGGAGATCATGTCCTGCCCCGCGGTCACCGTCCGCGCCGAGGCGACGGCCGCCGACGCGGCCCGGCTGATGACCCGCCGCGGCGTCGGACGGCTCCCCGTCGTGGACGAGGAGGACCGGCTCGTCGGCATCGTCACCCGCCGAGACCTGCTCCGCATGTTCCTGCGCCCGGACTCCGAGATACGCCGACGTGTCCAGGACGTCCTGGTGGACTTCGCGGACGTACCGGCCGGCGACGTCGACATCCACGTGGTGGACGGCATCGTGACCCTGGCCGGGACGGTGCCGCACCGCAGCCGGCTGCCCGCGGTCCTGGGTCTCGTCGAACGGCTCGACGGCGTCGTGGCCGTGGCATCGCGGATCACCACCCGCACCGACGACACGGCAGCGACCGCACCCGTCGGCCACGTCCGCCGGGCGATGCCCCTGCGCACCGTCGGCGACGTCATGACGCACGCCGTGATCTCCGTCGACCGCAGAGCCGCGTGCGAAGACATCGCCGAGACGCTGCGGATGTGGCACGTCAGCTCCGTCCCCGTACTGTCCGAGGAAGGACGGGTCGCCGGCGTCGTCTGCGAGAGCGACCTGCTGCTCCGTACCCGGGACGCAGCCGGCACCCCCCGCAACGCCGTCGCCGGGCGGCTGATGACCCGCCCGGCCGTGACCGTGCAGAAGGACACCACCATTGCGGGCGCGGCGCGCCTGATGGCCCGCGGCCGCCTCGAGCACCTTCCCGTGGTCGACGGCGACGGCCGCCCGGTCGGATCCGTCAGCCGCGGCGACCTGCTGAAGGCGTACCTACGGCCGGACGCCGACATCGCAGCGGAGCTCCGCGGGCTGATCACGTACCAGCTCCTCCCGCACGGCTCGGCAGACGTGCACGTCGACGTCGCCGACGGCATCGCCCGCCTCCACGGAACGCTGCCGGACCCCGCGCTGGCGGACCTCCTCGTACGCGGCGCCCGCACCGTTCCCGGAGTCGTGGACGTGGAGGCCGACTTCGACCGACGAACCACCCGGCGCCGGGAGGAACCGGCGGCCGAGGCCGCACAGACAGGACCAGTCCCATGACCGCAACCCGCATCGACACCGAAACCGCCGTCCGGCTCGTCGGCGACGCCGTCACCGCCCCTTCCATGCACAACGCCCAGCCCTGGCGGTTCGTCCTCCGCCGGGACAGCGACGTGATCGAACTGCACGGCGATCCGGAACGGGCCATGCCGCGGACCGACCCCGATCACCGGGCGCTCCACCTCGGCTGCGCGGCCGCCCTGTTCAACCTGCGCGTGTCCGCGGCCCGGCATCGGCTCGGCACGCACGTGGAACTGCTCCCCGACGTCTCCGCGCCCTGGCTGCTGGCCACGATCGCGTTCGGTGACGCGTACGCGGGCGCAGGAGACGAGCCGGCCGACCTGTACGGCGCGCTCCGGCGCCGGCACACCAGCCGACAGCCGTTCAGCGACGAACCGGTGCCGGCCGCGCTCCTGGACGGCCTGCGGGCGGCCGCCCGCCTGGAGGGATGCCGCCTGACGGTTCCCGACAGCTGGCACGCCGAGACCGTGCTCGCCCTCGTGCGCGACGCGGAGCACCGCGAGGAGATGGATCCGCCGGCGCAGGCGGAGACGGCTGCCTGGACCGGCGGGGCACCGGGCGCTGCCCCGGCGCGCCGCGACGGCATTCCCGCCTCGGCGTTCGGCCCGCACAGCGCGGGCGGACCGGGGCCCGTACGCGACTTCGGCCGGGCCCGCTCCATCCCGGGGCGTCCGTGGGCCACGTTCGAGAAGCGGCCCCAGCTGGCCCTGCTCGGCTCGCCGGGTGACACCACGGCCGACTGGCTGCGCGCCGGGCAGGCGCTCGAGCGGGTCCTCCTCCAGGCCACTGCCGACGGCCTGGCCACGTCGATGACGTCCCAGCCCCTGGAGTGGCCGGAGCTGCGGTGGACCGTCCGCGACCCGCTGGCCTCCGTCGGCCACGTCCAGATGGTGCTGCGCCTCGGCTACGGCCCGTCGGGAGAGGCCACGCCCCGCCGCCCGGTGGCGGAGGTCCTGGACGTCCGGTGACGGTCCGGGGAGGCCCGCAGGTCCGTCGCGTCAGCCCGCGGGCAGGCGGAACCACCGCTCCTGGCCTGCGGCGATCCGCTCGTGCCGGGCGCCCGGAAGGACCACGGGCACCGGGCCGAGGAGCGAGGGCGGGACGCGGATGCCCAGCCGGCCCGGCCGGAAGTGGATGCGGATGTCCCGGTGCCCGAGGTAGGAGACGGAGAACGTCGTACCGGGTATCGCGGAGAGCGGCACCGGGTCGATGTGCAGGCCGTCGGCAGCGGGATCGAGTCCGACGATGCCGCGTTCGACGAGGTCGAGGGTGCCCGCCATGGCGCCGAGGTGGATCCCCTCGCCCGTGGTGCCGCCCTGGACGTCGGTGATGTCGCCGATCAGGGCTTCCTGGCAGTACCGCCAGGCATCCGGGCCCTGCAGGCGGGCGAGCACCCGGCCGTGGACGAGGCTGCTGAGCGTGGAGCCGTGGCAGGTCCGCTGCAGGTAGTACGCCACTGTCCTCGCCCAGAGTCCGTCGTCGAAGCCGTAGCCGAGCCGGGTGAACAGCCGGGCGAGCTCCGCGGGGCGGAAGAGGTAGCCGAGCATGAGGGTGTCGGCCTGCTTGGAGGCCTGGTAGCGGTTGGGGGTGTCCCCTTCGGCCTCCAGGATGCGGTCCAGGCGGCGGATGTCGTGGTAGCGGGCTCGGTACGTGTCCCAGTCGAGCTCGGCGAGCTCGCCGTAGCCGTGGAACTGGCTGATCACGCCCTGGTGGAAGGGCACGTACATGCGGCGCGAGACCTCCTCCCAGCCCCGGAGGTCGTCCGCGTCGAGGCCGAGCCGGGCGAGGAGCTCTGCGCGCCGGGCCGCCGGGACCTCCCCGTACAGGTCGAGGGCACGGGCGAGCACCCAGGCCGCGCTGACGTTGGTGTACGCGTTGTCGTCCACGCCCGGGGCGGCGGCGCCCGGGTAGGCGTCGTGGTACTCGTCCGGGCCGACGACACCGCGGATCCGGTAGCGGCCGAGGCCGGCGTCCCAGGTGGCGGCGCCCGACCAGAAGTGGGCGACGTACAGGATGAGTTCGGCGCCCGGTCCGTGCATGAACCCGGTGTCGCCGGTCGCGAGGCCGTACTGCCAGGCGTTCCACGCTATGGCCGAGCCCACGTGGTGCTGGAGGCTGGAGTGGTCGGGCAGCCAGCGGCCCGAGCGCGGGTTCAGGTGCAGCCTCTGGGTCTCCTCGGCACCGGAACTGCCGCTCTGCCAGGGGAACATGGCGCCCTTGCCGCCGCCCCGCCGCGCCGCTTCCCGGGCCGCGGGCAGCCGCCGGTGCCGGTACATCAGCAGGGCGCGGGCGGTTTCGGGGAAGTGCAGGGCGAGGTAGGGCAGGACGAACAGCTCGTCCCAGAAGACGTGGCCCCGGTAGGCCTCCCCGTGAAGACCGCGGGCGGGGACTCCGGCGTCGAGTTCGGCGGTGTGCGGCGAGAGGGTCTGCAGCACGTGGTAGGTGTGCAGGCGCAGGATCCTGCCGGTCTCCCCCGTCACCCTCAGCCCTCCTACGCTCCAGAGCCGTTGCCAAGCCGCCCGGTGGGACGCCAGCAGGGTCGGGAAGTCCGGGGCGTGTTCGGCCTGTTCGATGCTGCTGCGTACGGGGTCGGCGAGGGGGCGGTCGAGTGAGCTGGACAGCGCGGCGGTCTTCACGACGACGACCGGCCGCCCCCGCCGGATCGGCAGGACGGAGGTCTGCGTTGCGGCGGTGGCCGTGCAGGCCCGGTCGACGGCTGCCAGCGGTCGCGTGGAGGTGCGGACGGCGAGCCCGATGTGCACGGGGGCGGCGGACGTGCGGCAGGACAGCCAGGCGGTGCCCTCCGCCTCGGCCCCCGCCCGGTGCTCGACGAGGTGGCGCCCGGCGAGGGCGGCGTAACGCTCCACTCCGGCGTTGACGACGTCCCCGTCGAGTACGGATGCGATCTCGATCCGGCCGATCCAGCCGAACGCGCGCAGGACGGTGCGCTGCGCTGCCAGGTGCGGGTCGCCCATGTGGACGAGGCGGGTGTGGGTGATGCCCAGGCGGCGGCCTTCGGCGTCGAGGAACAGCATGCGGCGGGTGAGCGTCCCGCCCTGCAGGTCCAGCCGGACGTGGTGGTGGCGCAGGGTCGGGTGGTCCGGGGTGAGCCAGTCGCCGGGCGGAGCGCCGTCGGGCAGGCAGCGGTAGCGCAGGGCGGTCCAGTCCGGCAGCCGGACCAGGTCTTCGTTGGAGACCGTGCGTCCGGCGACGGCGGAGGGGAGGCGGTCGTAGCAGCCGGCCAGGTAGGTGGCCGGATAGTGGACGGCGTCGGCGGTGGTCTCCGGGGCCGATCCGCGGGTGGCGAAGCGGCCGTTGCCGAGGGTGCACAGGGATTCGACCAGCCGCTCGGTCCCGGGGTCGTACCGCCGGTACTCCCAGGCCCATGACGTGTTCACGGCCCGCGTCCGTCGAGCGCAGCGGGCAGTCCCCCGAGATCGGGCAGGACGAGGTGGGCGCCGTGCGCGCGCAGGGAGTCCGCCCTGTGCGGGTCGCGGCCGCGGTCGAGTCCGACGACCAGGTGGAAGCGGCCCCTGCGGCCCGCCTCGACGCCGACGAGTGCGTCTTCCACGACGGCCGTGCGCTCGGGGCCGACACCGAGGCGGTCGGCCGCCTCGAGGAAGAGGGCGGGGTCGGGCTTGCCCGCAAGGGCGAGCGCCTCCACGTCCCGGCCGTCCACCAGGGCGCCGAAGAGGTCGGAAAGGTCCGCAGCTCTCAGGAGGGTGCGGGCGTGGCGCGAAGCCGATACGGCGGCGCATCCCACCTTCATCTCCCGTAGGAGCTCCAGCGCGGGCCTGACGTCGTCGAAGGCTTCCACTCCTTCGGCCCACACCGCCTCGGAGAAGATCTTCTCCTTGCGGGCGGCCACCGCGTACACGGTGTCGCATCCCGGCGGATCTCCAGGGGTTCCGGGCGGGAGGTCGAGGGAGCGCGCCGTGAGGAAGGCGCGTACCCCGTCGAGCCGGGACCTGCCGTCGACCAGTTCCCGGTAGTCGTGGACGGCGTCGAACGGGGGCGGGCGTTGCCCGAGGCGCTCCCCCCACCGGTCGAGGCAGCCGTCGAAGGTCTCCTTCCACGCGGCCGCGTGACGGTCGGCCGTGGCCAGGAGCACGCCATCGGTGTCGAAGACGACCGCACCCAGGGGGCTCATGACGTGTGGGCCACGCGACGGCCGGTGAGTCGGAAGGGGGTGAGTTTCATCCAGTGGGTGCGCGGGCCGCCGGCCCACGGCTGGGACCGGGCCGTGGCCGTCAGGTGCCGGATCTCTTCGGGGTCCGTGACGGCTTGCAGTTCGCCCACGGCCAGGACGCTCCAACCGCCGGCCGTGACGTCGTCGATGTTGTCGATCTCGAAGGCCACCTCTGTCCCCGCCGCCCTGGCCGCGAGGGCGTCCACGGCGGTACGGAACGCGATGTCGGAGCCTGCGACGAGGTAGTTCACCGGCAGAACGGCCGGGCCGTCGGGGGTGAAGACGGCGATGCGTCCCACTCCGTACGTCCCCAGCAGCGTGCGGCACTCGTCCTCGTCCAGCGGTGCGAGCGCGGTGTCGCGGCGGGCGGTGGCCCGGCCCCGGACGCGGCCGGCGCTCGCGCCGGTCAGATCGTCGACCGTGACACCGAGGGCGTCGGCGACCCGGACGAGGGTGCCGATGGACGGTGACGCCGCGTGCTCCTCCAGGTAGGCGATGTAGTTGCCGTCCGCACCGCACCGGCGGCCGAGTTCCTCGCGGGTCAGGCCGAGGGCCTCGCGGCGGGCCGCCAGGCGGCGGCCCAGGTCAGTGCGTCCGGCGGCCCCCGCGGACGGCCGGTGCTCGGTTCCCTTCATGGCGCGGCCTTCTCTCTGTGCGCTGGGGAAAGGGGGTCACCGCCAGGCTGCACCCGTGTCCCTTCGCCCCGCTTGGGCCGGTCGGCCCCTCGGCGGGGACCGGTCGGTCCGTCCCGCCCGTATCCGCGTCGACTGGGGGCTCTTCCAGGGTGTCGCGGACCTGCGGCGCCGCAACCGGAACAGCGGCACGGTTCGGGCGGGTGCCGAGTCGGAAGGCGGCCCGATAGTCGGAAGGCGGGTCGAGTCGGAAGGCGGTCAGCGGCGGACGCGGGGCATGCCGAGGCCGATCCACGAGATGATCTCGCGCTGGATCTCGTTGTTGCCGCCGCCGAAGGTGAAGATGACGGCGCTGCGGTAGCCGCGTTCGAGCTCGCCGTGGAGGACCGCGCCGGCGGAGCCGTCCTTCAGGGGGCCCGCGGCCGCGACGACCTCCATCAGCCAGGCGTACGCGTCGCGTCGCGCCTCGGAGCCGTACACTTTCACGGCGGAGGCGTCCTGCGGGGTGAGGGTGCCGTCCTCGACGGCACCCACCATCTGCCAGTTGAGCAGCTTCATCGCGTCGAGCCGGGCGTGGGTGCGGGCCAGGCGGCCCCGGACCCACGACAGGTCGATGACGCGGCGGCCGTCGGCGAGCTTGGTCTCGGCCGCCCAGCGCCGGACGTCGTGCAGCGCCCGGATGGCCATGGTGCCGTGGGCGGCGAGGGTGACCCGCTCGTGGTTGAGCTGGTTGGTGATCAGCCGCCAGCCCTTGTTCTCCTGCCCGACGCGGCGGCTCGCGGGGACGCGGATGTTCTCGTAGTGGCTGGCCGTGGTGTCGTGGGAGGCCAGGGTGTTGATGAGGGTGCACGAGTAGCCGGGGTCGGAGGTCGGGACCAGCAGCATGGTGATGCCCTTGTGCGCGGGCGCCTCGGGATCGGTGCGGACCGCGAGCCACACCCAGTCGGCGGTGTCGCCGTTGGTGGTCCAGATCTTCTGCCCGTTGACGACGTACGTCCCGGTCTCCTCGTCGCCCTCGCGGACCGCCTTGCACTTGAGCGCGGCGAGGTCGGTGCCGGCATCGGGCTCGCTGTAGCCGATGGCGAAGTCGATCTCGCCGGAGAGGATCCGGGGCAGGAAGTACGCCTTCTGCTCGTCGGTGCCGAACTGCATCAGGGTGGGCCCGACGGTGTTCAGCGCCATCAGCGGCAGCGGTACGACGGCCTGCGCGGCCTCGTCGAAGAAGATGAACTGGTCCATCGCCGACATGCCGCGCCCGCCGTACTCCTCGGGCCAGCCGACCCCGAGCCAGCCGTCGGTCCCGAGCCGGCGGATGGTCTCCCGGTAGAAGCGCTTCTGGGCGGCCGGGTCCTCGTAGCGGGCGTAGACGTCCTGCGGTACCAGCTCGGCGAAGTAGGCACGCAGCTCTGCGCGCAACTGCCGCTGCTCAGGCGTGTATTCGAGGTGCACGGCCCCTCCGGGAATCTCGCGGCGGATCGTGGATCGTGGATCGCGGTGCGCGACTGGCGCAGGGCACAGTAGAACGTGTTCCAGCAATCCGGAAGGGTGCTGCACGCCGGAGAGGGCCTTGCTGAGCCTGGGGGGGCGGGGCGGGGGCAGGGGCGTCTGCGGGGGGCTGGCGTCTGCGGGGGGCTGGCGTCTGCCGGCCGCCTTCCCCCCTTCCGGGTCACGGCGTCAGCGCGTCACGGCTCCGATCATCGCCGCGGCCGTCGCCGCCATCGCCGTGCGGGCCGCCTTCAGGTACGGGCGCGGGTCCGCCGGGGTGAGGTGCGTGCGGATGGCCTCGGTCATGGCCAGGTTCAGCGCCGTCCCGATGTTGACCTTGCGGATGCCGCCCGCCACGGCGGCGGCGAGCTCCGCGTCCGGCAGCCCGGAGGAACCGTGCAGCACCAGCGGGACCTCCACCGCCTTGGCCAGCCGGGCCAGCAGTACGTGGTCCAGGGACGCCGTGCGGCTGGTCATCGCATGGCTGCTGCCGATCGCGACGGCCAGCGCATCGACCCCGGAGTCGGCGACGAACCGCCGCGCCTCGTCCGGATCCGTACGGGCGCCCGGCGCGTGCGGGTCCAGGGGCGCGGCACCGTTCTTGCCGCCCACCTCGCCCAACTCGGCCTCGATCCAGAGCCCGTTGGCGTGCGCCCAGTCGGCCGCCGAGCGCGTGGCCTCCAGGTTCTCCGCGTACGGGAGCTGCGCGGCGTCGTACATCACCGAGCCGAACCCCGCGTCCACGGCCTGCCGGAGCAGCTCGGGGCTCTTGACGTGGTCCAGGTGGAGGCCGACGGGGACGGCCGCGGCCTCCGCGCACGCGGCGGCGGCGCGCGAGATCGGCAGCAGCGCGCCGTCGCGGAACTTCACGGCGTTCTCGCTGAGTTGGAGGATGACCGGCAGACCGGCCTGCTCCGCGCCCGCGACGACGGCTTCGGCGTGCTCCAGGGTGATGATGTTGAACGCGGCGACGGCCCGGCCTTCGGCGGCCGCCTCCCGTACGAGCGCTCCGGCGGACGCGAGCGTCATCGGACCGCCTCCTCGCCGGCGGCGAGGATCACCGAACGGGTCAGGTTCCGCGGCCGGTCCGGGTCGAGCTCCTGGTGGGCGGCGACGGCGAGGGCCAGACGGTGTACCCGTACCAGCTCGGCGAGCGGGTCGAGCCGGCCGGCCACCCACTGCCCGCCGGCGATGTGCACCTGCTCGGCGAGACCCTCGGGGGCCTCCCCCAGGCACCAGGTGACGGTGCCCGGCCCGGTGATGCTGATCGGCCCGTGCCGGTACTCCATCGCCGGGTACGACTCGGCCCAGGACAGCGAGGCCTCGCGCATCTTCAGCGCCGCCTCGTGCGCGAGGCCCACGCTCCAGCCGCGACCGAGGAACGTGAACTGGCCGCTGCTGACAGCCTGTTCGGGCAGCGGCTGCGCCAGGGCCGTCCGGGCGTCGGCGACCGCGGCTGCGGTGTGCCGACCGACGTGGGCGCGCAGCAGGGTCAGGGCGGTGGTGGCGAAGCGGGTCTGCACGACGGACTGCTCGTCGGCGAAGTCGAGGACGACGAGCTCGTCGGCCAGCGCCATCACCGGGGTCGCCGGATCCCCGACGACCGCGGTCGTCGGCACGCCCGCGTCCCGCAGCCCGGCCAGCAGGTCCAGCACCTCGGTGGTCGTGCCGGAGCGGGTCAGGGCGACCACGCGGTCGTAGCGGCGGTGCACGGGGAATTCGGAGGCGGGGAACGCGTCGGTCTCGCCCTGGCCGGCCTCCTCGCGGAGGGCCGCGGCCGCTTGGGCCATGTAGTACGAGGTCCCGCATCCGACGATCGCGGTACGCTCCCCCGGCCGCGGCAGCACCGCCCGCCGCGCCGGGGCCAGTTCGGCGGCCCGCTCCCAGCACTCCGGCTGTGTGCCCAACTCGTACGCGACGTGGCTCATGGCAGCTCCCTAGCCAGGTTGGTGCGCTTTTCTGCAAGTTAGCGGGTACTTTCGCGCAACTTCAAGCATTTCGGGACGGAGCGTCTGGGCTAGTGTCGTGGGACGAAGGCAGGAAGAGAACGAGAAGGGGAGGGGCCGTACGAGTGAGGGGGAGAACGCCGTGGGCGCCATGACCCGCAAGGAGCGCTGGCAATCACTGCTCGATCTGCTGGTGGAGCGGGGCGAGTTGGAGGTCGAACCGGCGGCGGAGGCCCTCGGCGTGTCCGCCGCGACCGTCCGCCGCGACCTCGACCAGCTGGCCGAGCAGCAGCTACTGGTCCGCACCCGGGGCGGGGCGGTCGTGCACGGAGTGTCGTACGAACTCCCGCTGCGCTACCGCACGTCCCGGCGGGCCGCCGAGAAACGCCGCATCAGCGAGGCGGTGGCGGCCCTGGTGACGCCGGGCGAGGTGATCGGCCTGACCGGCGGCACCACGACCACGGAGGTGGCCCGGGCCTTGGCCGGCCGCCCTGACCTGGCGACGGGCTCGCCGGCGCTGACGGTGGTGACCAACGCCCTCAACATCGCGGGAGAGCTCGTCATCAGACCGCAGTTCAAGATCGTGCTGACGGGCGGGGTGGCCCGCGCCCAGTCGTACGAGCTGACCGGCCCGCTGGCCCAGCAGGTGCTGGGGCAGCTCACCGTGGACACCGCGATCGTCGGGGTCGACGCCTTCGACCCGGCCGACGGCGCAGCCACCCGCCACGAGGACGAGGCCGCGATGAACCGCCTCCTGTGCGACCGCGCCCGCCGCGTGGTCATCGCGGCCGACTCCACCAAGCTCGGCGCCCGCGCCTTCGCCCGCATCTGCCCGACCCAATCGGTCCACACCCTGGTCACGGACACGGGCCTGACCCCGTCGGTGGCAGCGGAGTTCGAGGCGGCGGGGGTGGGGGTGGTGCGGGTCTAGGGGTGGGGACGGGACGCTACTGCTGGGCGGGAACCGAGGGGCGGGGTCACGGTCGACCGGGGTCGGGGAGCGTCCGGACGCCCCCGGACACCCACCGACCCCGCCCCACCGTGACCCCGTCTCTGCCGGGCCCCGTCCGACCAGGCGGCCACGGAAACTCCCCCACCCCCCACGCCCCCTCAGTGCGCCGGCAGTCTTCCCGCCTCACGGCGCAACGCCGCCAGGACCGGGGCGATCAGTGGGTGGGTCTCTGCGCCGCGCCGGGTCGCGGCGAAGACGCGGCGGGTTGCCGCCGGGCCCGAGACCGGGCGGACCTGGACCTCCTTGAGGTCCATGCCGCGCAGGGCCGAGCGCGGGACCAGGGCCACCCCGGCGCCCGCGCCGACCAGGGCCGTGACGGCCCGGAAGTCGTCGGAGGAGTGCACGAAGCGCGGCTGGAAGCCCGCCAGCTCGCAGGCGGTCAGGGTCACGTCGTGGCACGGGTTCCCGGGGTACTGCCCCACCCAGTCCGCGTCCGACAGGTCGGCCAGGGCGATCTCGGGCAGGTCGGCCAGCGCATGCCCCGACGGGAGCACCGCGTCGAAGGGCTCGGCGTACAGCGGGATGACGGACAGGCGGCCGTCGTCGGCGCCGGGGGCTCCGCGGTACTCGACGGCGAGGGCGAGGTCGGCTTCGCCGTCGAGCAGCAGCGGCAGGCTCTCGTCGCCCTCCGCGTCCCGCACGCGGAGCCGGATGCCGGGGTGCTCGTGGGCGAGCCGGGTGATGGCCGGGGCGAGGACCTCGGCGATGCCCGTGGCGAAGGCGGCGACCGTGACCTCGCCGGCGGAGCCTCCCGCGTAGGCGGCGAGTTCGGCTTCGGCGCGTTCCAGCTGGGCCAGGACCTCGTGGGCGTGCCCGAGCAGGATCTCGCCGGCTGCGGTCAGCCGTACGCCCCGGCCGCTGCGGGTCAGCAGCACGTGCCCCGTCTCCTGCTCCAGCGCCGCGAGCTGCTGGGAGACGGCGGAGGGGGTGAGGTACAGGGCGGCGGCCGCGGCGGTCACCGTACGGTGGTCCGCCACGGCCCGCAGGATGCGCAGCCGGCGGGGGTCGATCACCCCTCCATGATGTCAGCCCTGAGCAGCACCGAGAGCCGCGCGGGCGTCGATGAAGGCGGCGACGGCGCGCTCGACGTCCGCGGTCGAGTGGGCGGCGGAGAGCTGCACGCGGATGCGCGCCTGGCCCATGGGGACGACGGGGTACGAGAACCCGATCACGTACACGCCGCGCTCCAGCAGGAGCTCCGCCATGCGGGCCGCCTCGGCCGCGTCGCCGATCATGACGGGCGCGATGGCGTGGTCGCCGGGCAGGATCTCGAAGCCGGCCTCGGTCATCTTCGTACGGAAGAGCTTCGTGTTGTCCGCGAGGCGCTCGCGCAGGTCGCCGGCCGACTCCAGCAGGTCGAGGACCTTCAGGGAGGCGGCGGCGATGACCGGGGCGAGGGAGTTCGAGAAGAGGTACGGGCGCGAGCGCTGGCGCAGCAGCTCGACGATCTCGGTGCGGGCGGCGACGTAGCCGCCGGACGCGCCGCCGAGGGCCTTGCCGAGGGTGCCGGTGATGATGTCGACGCGGTCCATGACGCCGTGCAGCTCGGGGGTGCCGCGGCCGCCGGGGCCGACGAAGCCGACGGCGTGGGAGTCGTCGACCATGACCATGGCGTCGTAGCGGTCGGCGAGGTCGCAGATCTCCGTGAGGGGGGCGACGTAGCCGTCCATGGAGAAGACGCCGTCGGTGACGATCAGCTTGCGGCGGGCGCCGCCCTCGGTGGCCTCCTTCAGGCGGGCCTCGAGCTCGGCCATGTCGCGGTTGGCGTAGCGGAAGCGGCGGGCCTTGGAGAGGCGGATGCCGTCGATGATGGAGGCGTGGTTGAGGGCGTCGGAGATGACCGCGTCCTCGGCGCCGAGGATGGTCTCGAAGACGCCGCCGTTGGCGTCGAAGCAGGAGGAGTAGAGGATCGTGTCCTCCTGGCCGAGGAACGCGGACAGGCGCGCCTCGAGCTCCTTGTGCACCTCCTGGGTTCCGCAGATGAAGCGGACGGACGCCATGCCGTAGCCCCAGCGGTCGAGGGCTTCCTTGGCGGCGGCGACGACCTCGGGGTGGTCGGCGAGGCCGAGGTAGTTGTTGGCGCAGAAGTTGAGGACCTCACCGGGGGTGCCGCCGGCGGTGACGGCGACGGCGGCGCTCTGCGGGGTGCCGATGACGCGCTCGGGCTTGTGCAGGCCCGCGGAGCGGATCTCGTCGAGGGTGGCGCGAAGGTCCTCGCGGACGGTCTCGAACATGGTGCGGTGCTCGCTTTCTCCTCGTGCGGCGGAGGGAGATCGAGGGAGGGAGGGAGGGAGGGAGGGGGGCCGGGCCCCGCGGAGGGGGGAGGGTTTGCGGGGCCCGGCCGGAGGGAGATGGTCTGTGGCGGACCGGATGGTCCGCGTCGGGCCGGCGGCCCGGATCGAACCGGTCAGTCGGCCCGTGCCGGATCGGACGGCCCGTACCGAACCAGTCGGCCCGTACCGGACCGTACCGCCCGTACCGGACCGGTCAGACCGTGCCGGACCCGACCGCCCGTACAAGGCCAGTCAGCCCGTATCAGGCCGGACCGGCCCCGGTCAGGCCGTCCAGTCCAGGATGATCTTGCCGCTGCGGGCCGTGGCCGCCTCGTCGAACGCGGCCTCGAAGTCGCGGTGCGAGTAGCGGCCCGTGATGACGGGGCTGAGGTCGAGCCCGCCCTCCAGCAGCACCGTCATCGCGTACCAGGTCTCGAACATCTCGCGGCCGTAGATGCCCTTGATCGTGATCATCGAGGTGACGATCTTCGCCCAGTCCACCGGGAACTCCTGGGCGGGCAGGCCGAGCATGGCGATCTTGCCGCCGTGCGTCATGTTGTCGATCATGTCGCGCATCGCCTCGGCGCGGCCGGACATCTCCAGGCCGACGTCGAAGCCCTCGCGCAGCCCCAGCTGCGCCTGGGCGTCGGCGATCGTCTTCTGCGACACGTCGAGGGCCAGCGTGGCGCCCGCCTTCCGGGCGATCTCGAGGCGCTCGGGGCTGACGTCGGTGATGACGACGTTGCGCGCACCGGCGTGCTTGGCGACGGCCGCGGCCATGATGCCGATCGGGCCGGCGCCGGTGATCAGCACGTCCTCGCCGACCAGCGGGAACGACAGGGCGGTGTGGACCGCGTTGCCGAACGGGTCGAAGATCGCCGCGACGTCCAGGTCGACGGCGGTGCGGTGCACCCACACGTTCTGCGCGGGCAGGACGACGTACTCGGCGAAGGCGCCGTCGCGCCCGACGCCGAGGCCGACCGTGCTGCGGCACAGGTGGCGACGGCCGGCGAGGCAGTTGCGGCACTTGCCGCAGACGAGGTGGCCCTCGCCGCTGACCAGGGCGCCGATCTCGATGTCGCGAACGTCGGCGCCGATCGCGGCCACCTCGCCGACGAACTCGTGGCCGAGCACGAGCGGGGTCTTGACGGCGCCCTGCGCCCAGCCGTCCCAGGAGCGGATGTGCAGGTCGGTGCCGCAGATGCCGGTGCGGAGCACCTTGATCAGCACGTCGCCGGCGCCGTACTCCGGCTCGGGGACGTCCATGAGCCACAGCCCGGGTTCGGCTTTGTGCTTGACGAGTGCCTTCATGGCGTGGCTCCAGGCATGTGCAGGGGGCGCCGCGACCGAAGTGACAGGTGCGGCGTATCGACAGTGACCAATCTGCCGAGAGCGGCGGTGATCAGTCCATCGAGGATTTCTTAAGCGGGTCGACAGCCCAGCTTCACGCCTATGCTCCTCACGTGAAGGGCTGTGGCCTGCGCAAGAGGCCGTGGTCGGGGCAGGGAATGGGGAGGTGTGGGGCGTGCCGAGTCTGCGCAGCAGAGCGCTGTCGGTCGCGCTGATCGCGGCGGGTCGGCGAAGACGGTTCGCGAGTGCCGAGGCGGTGCGCGCCAGGGTGGCGGAGTCGGCGCGCCGGCCTGCGTCGCACCTGCCTCCGCGGTCGCTGGGCCGGGTCGCGGAGATCTCGCGCACCTTCGTCGGGGCGTGGCCGGTGTACGACGTGTGCCCGCGCGGGGCCGAACCGGCGGCGCAGGTGCTGTACGTGCACGGCGGCGGGTACATCCACGAGCTGGTCCGGCCGCACTGGGCGATGATCCGGACGCTGGTGACGCAGGCGCAGGCCCGGGTGGTGGTGCCGGCGTACATACTGGCGCCGCGGGGCACCGCGGACCGGACGGTTCCGGTGGCTGCGGACCTGCTGAGCGGCCTGATCGAGGGCGGCGGGGCGGGCGGGACGGTGCTCATCGGGGATTCGGCGGGGGCCGGGCTGGCGCTGGCCGCCGCGCAGCGGCTGCGCGACCGTACGGGTGCCCAGCCGTCCCGGATCGTGCTGATCTCCCCGTGGGTGGACCTGACCATGAGCCATCCCGACCAGGCGGCGCTGGAGGCGGCCGATCCGGTGCTGGCGCGGCCGGGGCTGCTGGAGGCGGGCCGGCTGTACGCGGGGACGCTGGCGGCCGACGACCCGCGGGTGAGCCCGCTGCACGGCTCGTTCCGGGGTCTCGCGCCGATGACGGTGTTCACCGGTACCCGGGACGTGCTGAGCACGGACAGCCACGAGCTGCTGCGGCGGGCCCGGGGGGCCGGTGCGGAGGTGGAGTTCCACGAGGAGCCGGGGCTGCCGCACGTGTACCCGCTGCTGCCGGTGCCGGAAGGGCGCGCGGCGCGGGAGCGGATCGTGCAGCTGATCCGGTCCGCGGCGGTCGACGAGTGACGGCAGCCGCGGGGCCGGGGCCGGTCAGGCCGTGCACGTCATGAGCGAGCTGAAGGGCCGGGCCTTGTAGGCGCTCCAGTAGGCCTCGTCGCGTGCCGCGTCCGCGGGCGGGGTGCGGCTGGGCTGCCAGCCGACGGTTCTGAAGCCTGCCTCCACGGCGGCCTCGGCGAAGTCGGCGTGGGCCCATTCGCGGAACTCGAAGTCGACCGAGGGCTCGGTGAGGAACTGCGCCTTGAGCAGGGGTACGTCGCCTTCCGGGACGCGGTCGACGATGCGGACGCCGTACGGCGACCAGTCGACGTGCGGGAAGGCGCCGGGGTTGGGGACGATGGCCAGCAGGCGGCCGCCGTCGCGCAGGTTGGCGCGGACGGAGCGGAACATGGAGTGCAGGGTGGTCCGGTCGGGCGCGTAGTCGAACAGGTAGACGGCGGTGGCCAGGTCAAAGGCGGCCATGCGGGGCAGTTCGGCGGCGTCGGCGACCACGTACTGGATGCGGCCGTGGTGCTCGCTGCCGGCTTCGGCGCGGGCCAGGCGGATCATCTTCTCGGAGATGTCCACGCCGACGGCGCGCCGGGCTCCGCCGCGGGCGAGCAGCCGGGTGTTGTGGCCGTGTCCGCAGGCCAGGTCGAGGGTGTCGAGCCCCCGTACCCCGCCGAGGGCGTCGAGCGCGCCGAGCAGGGTGTGGGTGTCGGCGGCCGAGAAGGCCGCCGTGCTCTTCGACTCCACGAACCGTTCGCCGATGGTGTCGTACTGGAACCGCATGCTCTGCCTTCCGTGGCCGGGTGGACGCCTGCGTAGGGTGCCCCGGGGCCCGGCCCCGGTCCGCGCGGGCGCGGGCGCGTCCCCCGGACGGGGCGGCGTTCGGGTCAGTGCGTACGGCGTCCGGGGTGTGCGGCGGGCCCGGGCGGCGCGGGCCGTAGGGCAGCGTGGGCACCTCGAACGGCAGCTCGAAGGTCTCCAACCCGAGTGCGGCGGCGAGCGACGCGCTGTTCTTCGTCAACGCCCGGTAGGGCTGCCGGTGGGGCGGGGCCGGGGGGTGGCTGCGATTGCGGGGGTGGCGGGTTGCCGGGAGAAGGCCCGGCGCGGGGATGCAGCGCCGGGCGGGGCGGGGGCATGCTGACTGTGTGACGGCGAGACCGGAGCGCGGCCCTGCCGGCGATGCCACGGCCCGGGTGCTCGTACGGGCGACGGTGGATGCGGTGAAGGCCCAGGGCGGGTTCGCGGGCGGGGTCTACCTGCGCTCGGGCACGGAGGGGCTGCTGCTGCTGGCGGTGGTGACCGGTCTCCCGGCGCGGCTGTTCCGGCCGTGGTGGCGGATGCACGTGAACCGCCCGTACCCGGTCGCGGAGGCGTACCGCAGCGGGCAGCCGGTGCACCTGCCGGACGCGGAGTCGGCGATGCGGCGCTTCCCGCAGCTGATGGCGGGGCTGCCGTTTCCGTTCGGGTCGCTGTACGAGCCGGTGTCCGCGGGGCCGGAGCGGTTCGGGGTGCTGTGGGTGATGCGGCCCGAGACGCCGGGGGCCGCGGTGGGCCTCCGGGACCGGGAGCGGCTGCGGGCGGCGGCGGAGGGGCTGGCCGGGGAGCTGGGGGCGTTGGTCGCGGCCGGGGATCCGGTGGTGTGGAACGGCGATCCGGTGCCGGTGGCTCCGGCGGGGCGGGCGCAGGGGGCGCGCGAGGCGGTGGAGCGGCTGCCGCAGGCGGTGCTGTCGGTGGACCGCGCGGGCAGGATCCGCTACGTGAACGGGGCCGCGGCCCGGCTGGGCCTGGGCGGGCCGGACCTGCGGGGGCGGGTGCTGTGGGAGGCGGTGCCGTGGCTGGGGCAGCCGGCGTACGAGGACCACTTGCGGGCGGTGTTCATCGCGGGGGAACCGGTGGTCTTCCCGGCGCGGCGGGGCCGCACGCCACACGCGGAGTGGGTGGCGGTGGAGCTGTATCCCGGTCCGGACGGGGTGACGGTGCTGGTCGGCGAGGGCGACCGGCCGGCGTACGGGCCCGATGCGGAGGCCGGGCCGCGGGCGGGCAGCACGGGTTCGGCGACGGGCCCGGGTGCACCGGGGGAACCGGAAGAACCGAGGGAACCGGGGGAACCGAGGGGCCCGGGTGAACCGGGGGGCCCAGGCGCACACGGGGGCCCGGGGTCGCCGAGGGCCCGGGTTTCACCGACGGGACTGGATTCTCCGGCGGACCGGGCGTCGGCGCTGTACCGGCCGGTGGCGCTGGCGATCGCGCTGACGGAGGCGGTCACGGCCCGGCAGGTGTCTGCGGTGGTCACGCAGGAGTTGCTGCCGGCGTTCGGCGGCCGCCAGCTGGCCATCTACCTGCTCAACGAGCGGCACCTGCACCTGGCGTGGGAGACGGGGTTCCCGCAGGGGTTCCTGAACCGGTTCGACGGGGTGGGGCTGGACGCGCGGCTGCCGGGTGTGGAGGCTCTGACCACGGGCCGGCCGATCTTCTTCGAGTCGATGGAGCACCTGGCGGCCGCGTATCCGGGGATCCCGCTGGACGCGCACGTCGGGGCGCGGGCGTTCCTGCCGCTGATCGCGTCGGGCCGGCCGGTGGGCTCGTGCATCCTCGGCTTCGACACGCCGCGCGGGTTCTCCCCGGAGGAGCGCACGGTGCTGACGGCGCTGGCCGGGCTGATCGCGCAGGCCCTGGAGCGGGCCCAGCGCTACGACTCGGAGGCGGCGCTGGCGCGCGGGCTCCAGTCGGCGCTGCTGCCGCACCGGCTGCCGGTGCGCGAGCACGTGGAGACGGTGGGGCGGTACCTGCCGGGCACGACGGGCATGGACGTGGGCGGCGACTGGTACGACGTGGTCGAGACGGGCACGGGCCGCCTGGCGCTCGTGATCGGGGACGTGCAGGGCCACGGGGTGGCGGCCGCGGCGACGATGGGCCAGCTGCGCAGCGCCGTACGGGCCTTCGCGCTGAGCGGGAACGCCCCGGAGCAGGTGGTGTCGGGGACGAACCGGCTGCTGATCGACCTTGACCCGGGGCAGTTCGCCAGCTGCTGCTACGTGGTGCTCGACCCGGTGTCGGGCGCTGCCCAGGCGGTGCGGGCCGGGCACCCGCAGCCGCTGCTGCGCCATCCGGACGGGCGGGCCGAGGTACTGGACCTGCCGGGCGGGGTGGTCCTCGGGGTGGACGCGGGGGCGGTGTATCCGGTGACGCGGCTGCACCTGGCCCCGGGCGCGGTGCTGGCGCTGTACACGGACGGGCTGGTGGAGGTGCCCGGCCTGGACTTCGACCTCGGCGTGGAGCGGCTGAGGGCGGCGCTGGCGGCGGCCCGGCCGTCGCCGCTGGCGGAGACGGCCGACCGGCTGGTCGGCGAGGTGGGCGGGAGCGCGGACCGGCCGGACGACATGGCGCTGCTGTTGGCGTCCCGCCCGGCCGCCCCGGGCCGGCGGTGATCGTCTTCGTCCGGTGCGGTGTCGCGGCGGCCACACATCGGCAAAGCGGAAGAAAATTTGCGCGCCCCCCGCTGCGGTTCCCGTACGGGGAGACTGTGCAGCATTCACGCGGTCTTAACGTCAGCGAAGGGCCCCGGACACTCCACGGAACGATGGAATCCGCAGGCGGTGCACTCTTGACCTGCGGAATCCCTCGGGGATTCCATGTCGGCCCGGGAGCCACTTCGAACATCTCTGCTCACCACCGCCCCGGAGGCGATACCGCTCCCGCCTCTCAGCTCACCGCATCTGCCGATCGGAACCCCGTACCGATGACTGAAACGATCAGCGCCCCGCAGGCCCTCGCGCCGGCCACCGGCCCCACCCCCCAGAAACTCAAGCGTTCCATCGGCGTCGTCGGCGGGACCCTGCTGACGCTCTCGTGCGTGACGCCCGCGTCGACCCTGTTCGTGGTCGTGCCCGACCTGTTCGCGGACCTGGGTACGTGGACCGCCCTGACGATCGCCATCGGCTCGCTGCTCTGCATCGGTGTGGCGTTCTGCTACTCGGAGCTCGGCACGCTGATCCCCAGCGCCGGCGGCGAGTACGCGATGGTCTCCACGCTGGCGGGCCGGCTCGCCGGCTGGCTGGTGTTCGTACTGTCCCTGCTCGTGGTGATGATCGTGCCGCCCGTGATCGCCATGGGCACGGCCGACTACCTCGCGCCGATCGTCCACATACCGGCCCCCGTCGCCGGCGGCGGCGTGATGCTGCTGGCCACGCTGGCCGGCCTGCTGGACCTGCGGGCCAACGCCTGGATCACCGGCATCTTCCTGGTGCTGGAGGTCGTCGCCGCCGCGCTGGTCGCCGTCCTCGGCTTCGCGCACGGCGAGCGGGGCGCGGACGCACTGGTGCACGGCGTCGCCGCGGGCGAGGGCGGTGCGTCCTCCCCCGTGACCGCGATGATGGTCGTCTCCGGACTCGCGATCGCCCTGTTCATCACCCAGGGCTTCTCCACCGCCGTGTACCTGTCGGAGGAGCTGGAGAACCCGCGCCGCAACGTGGCCCGTACGGTCCTCGCGACGCTCGCCATCTCCACCGCCGTCATCCTGGTCCCGGTCATCGCCATCACCGTGGGCGCCCCGGACCTGGGCGCGCTGGCCGAGGGCGACCTCGGCGGGATGGTGACCGCCTGGTCGAACTCGGCCGTGGGCACCTTCGTCAGCCTGTGCGTGGCGCTGGCCATCATCAACGCCGGCATCGTCATGGTGATCCAGAACTCGCGCGTGCTGTTCGCCTCCGCCCGCGACAAGGCCTGGCCCGAGCCGGTCAACAACGCCCTCTCCAAGCTGGGCCGCTTCGGCTCGCCGTGGGTGGCCACCCTGGTGGTCGGCGTCCCGGGCGCGGCGCTGTGCTTCGTCAACCTCGACACGCTGTACGGCGTCACCGGCGTCTCGGTGACCGGCATGTACCTGCTGGTCGCGGTGGCCGCGCTGTTCGCCCGGCGCGGGGCGCACCGGCAGGTGGCCGCGTGGCGGATGCCGCTGTGGCCGGCCGTGCCGATCGCGCTGATCGCCGTCCTCGCGTACATCCTGACCCAGCAGGAGACCCAGTACCTGCTGTGGACGGGCGGGATCACCGCCGTGGCGACGCTCTACTGGGCGCTGTACCTGCGGCCGCGGCAGGACTCCCGCTGGCTGGTCAGCGTCCCCGATGACGAGGCCTCCGCGGCCGACGTGGCCGACGTGGCCGACGCGGCTCCGACCGAGGTCGGTGCCGGAACGGCAGCCGTTCCCGGGATCGCCGTCGAGGGCGCCCCGGCGTAGCAGGACCCCAAGGGAGACAACCGGTCGGCGGGGCCGGCCGTCGGCGGGAGCGCCGGCGGCCGGCCCCGCCGTTCAGCGTGCGGCGGCGGTCGCCGGGCCGCTGCCCAGGCCGAGGGTGAGTGCGGTGTTCACCAGGCCGACGTGGCTGAACGCCTGGGGGAAGTTGCCCAGCTGGCGGCGGGCGACGGGGTCGTACTCCTCGGCGAGGAGCCCGACGTCGTTGCTCACCTCCAGCAGCCGTTCGAACAGCTCCCGGGCCTCCTTCTCGCGGCCGGTCATGTGCAGGGCGTCGGCGAGCCAGAAGGAGCAGGCCAGGAAGGCGCCCTCGGATCCGGGCAGCCCGTCCACCGAGGCGCCCTCGGTGCTGTAGCGGCGCACCAGGCCGCTGCTGCCGAGCTCGGCGCGGACGGCGTCGACCGTGCCGACCACGCGGGGGTCGTCGGGCGGCAGGAAGCCGACCCTGGGAATGAGCAGGGTGGCGGCGTCCAGCTCCTGCGAGCCGTAGGCCTGGGTGAAGGTGTTGCGCACGGGGTCGTAGCCGTTCTCGCACACGTCGCGGTGGACGGCCTCCCGCATGGACCGCCAGCGCTCGACGTCGCCGTGCTCGGAGGGGTCGCCCTCCAGGGTGCGCACGGCCCGGTCGGCGGCCACCCAGGCCATCACCTTGGAGTGCACGAAGTGCCGGCGCGGGCCGCGGACCTCCCACAGGCCCTCGTCGGGCCGGCGCCAGTTGCGCTCCAGGAAGTCCAGCAGGGCGAGCTGGATCCGCCAGGCGTGCCGCTCGGCGGGCAGCCCGGCCGACCTCGCCAGGTGGAGGGAGTCCAGCACCTCCCCGTACACGTCGAGCTGGAGCTGGCTCACGGCCGCGTTGCCGATCCGGACGGGCGCGGAGTAGGCGTAGCCGCTCAGCCAGGGCAGTTCGGCCTCGGGGATCCGCCGCTCGCCGCCGATCCCGTACATGATCTGCAGGTCGGCGGGGTTTCCGGCGACGGCGCGCAACAGCCATTCGCGCCAGGCGCGGGCCTCGTCGAGGTAGCCGGTCGCGAGGAGGGAGCCGAGGGTGAGGGTGGAGTCGCGCAGCCAGCAGTAGCGGTAGTCCCAGTTGCGGATGCCGCCGATCTCCTCGGGCAGGGAGGTGGTGGCGGCCGCGGCGATCCCGCCGGTGGGGGCGTAGGTGAGGGCCTTGAGGGTGACCAGGGAGCGGGTCACGGCCTCCTTGTAGGGGCCCTCGTAGCGGCACTGGGCGGCCCAGTCGCGCCAGTCGGCGAGGCTCAGCTCCAGGGCCGTGTACGGATCCACGGGCTCGGGGCGCGGTTCGTGCGAGGGGTGCCAGGTGAGGACGAAGGCGACGCGCTCGCCGGCGGAGACGGTGAACTCGGAGCGGGTGCTGTTCGCCTCGCCCCAGGTGCGCACGGGCGGTTCGCTGCGGAACCAGGCGGAGTCGGGTCCGGCGACGGCGACCCGGTCGCCGTCGCGGCGGCGGACCCAGGGCACGACGTGCCCGTAGTCGAAGCGCAGCCGCAGGGTGCTGCGGACGGTGACCTCGCCGGACAGGCCCTCGACGATGCGCATGACGTCGGGGGCCTTGTCGCGTTGCGGCATGAAGTCGATGACCTTGAGCGAGCCGCCGTCGGGGGTGTCCCAGTAGGACTCCAGGACGAGGGTGCCGTCCACGTACGCGCGCCGGGTGCAGGGCTCGCCGTCGGCGGCTGCGGCGGGGGCGATGCGCCAGTGGCCGTTCTCCCGGTCGCCGAGGAGGGCGGCGAAGCAGGCCGCCGAGTCGAAGCGCGGCAGGCACAGCCAGTCGATGGACCCGTCGCGGCCGACGAGCCCGCTGGTCATCAGGTCGCCGATGATTGCGTAGTCTTCGATGGGTTGTGTCATTTGTGCGCTTTTCCCGCGGACACGCGGGCCCAATCAGCGCACGCGGCGCCAGTTGTCAGCGCACGCAGCGCTAGTTGCGGGCGAGGAGCGTGACGGCCGCGAGGACGATGCCGAGGGCGACGGCGAGGGCGCCGTGGGCCAGGCGGTGGGCGCGCAGCACGGGCAGCAGGCGGTCGACGGCGTAGCGGCCGGGGCCGGTGAGCGCGAGGGCGGCGGCGCCCGCGGTCAGGAGGAGCTCGTACTCGATGCCCTTCGGGGCGAAGAACGACCCGGTGCCGTGGACCGCGATCGCGTTGATCATGGTGCCGACGACGGCGGCGCCGGCGAGCGGGGTGAGCAGCCCGACGGCGAGGCCGAGGCCGCCGAGGACCTCGGTCAGGCCGGCGACGACGGCCATGGCCTCGCCCGCCGGGTAGCCGCTGGCGGTGAAGAACTGGCCGGTGCCGCTGATCCCGCCGCCGCCGAACCAGCCGAAGAGCTTCTGGGAGCCGTGGGCGGCCATGGTCAGGCCGAGGACGAGGCGCAGCAGCAGGAGGCCGGTGTCGTGGCCGGGGGTCGAGAGGGCGAGGGGGGCGGCGGCCGCGGTGGCGGCCTGCGGCTTCGTCGCGGTGGCGGAGGAGCTGGTCATGGGGGTTCCTTCCGGTCGGGCGGCCCTCGGCGGAGAGGGGTGGCAGTGCGGGGGCAGGAGTAGTTCAAATTCGAACCCGCCCGAGCTGACAGTACCGATTGATTCAAATTCGAACAACCCGGTACCCTGGGCGCATGGCTGAAACGAGATGGCTCGACGATCGTGAGATGCACGCCTGGCGCGGCTTCCTGGCCGCGTCGGCGCTGGTGAACCGCCGTCTCGACCAGCAGCTCAAGGACGAGTCCGGACTCTCGCACCCCCAGTACGAGATCCTCGTACGGCTCTCCGCGGCCCCGGACCACGAGCTGCGGATGACCGAGCTGGCCAACGGCCTGATCAACTCCAAGAGCGGTCTGACCTATCAGGTCACCCAGCTGGAGAAGGCGGGCCTCGTCCGCCGCCGCAGCTGCCCCTCCGATGTGCGGGGCGTCTTCGCAGTGCTCACCGAGGCCGGGCGCGCCCGCCTGGACGAGGCGGCCCCCGGGCACGTGGCGGCCGTACGGGAGGCGCTCATCGACGTGCTCACGCCCGAGCAGCTCGACGCGATCGCCGAGGGGCTGGGCGAGGTCAGCCGGCGGCTGCGGGCGCAGGGCTGACGGGCGGGTATGGGGGACGCATGGACACGACGTTCTGGCTGATGCTCGCCGCGGTCGTCGCCCTCGGGCTGGCGGCCACGGCCGCGGTGCTGCTCGTACGGGTGGTCAGGGCGCGGCGCCTGCTGGTCGACGCGGGGATTCCGCTGCGGGACAAGGCGCTGTTCTGGCTGGCCGTGGTCTACACGGTCTCGCCGGTGGACCTGCTCCCGGATCCGGTGTACCTCGACGACATCGGCGTCCTGCTGCTGGCCCTGCGGTCGCTCCGGGCGGCGGCCTCCGCGGCAACGGCGGCACCGGCGGCCGGCGAGGCCGCGGGCCGGTGACCCCGGCCGGTGACCGCCGGCCGGGATGTCGGAGGCGGGTGGCACGATGTCCGCATGCCTCGCGACGATCTTGACACCATCTTCTGCTCCCCCGCCGCCGTCCTGGCGGCCGGGCCCACCGAGCTGGCTGAGCTGCTCGACCTGCCGGACTCCGGCGGCGGTGTGGGCCGCGAGGTCTTCGCCCAGGCGAGCGCGGTGCTCGCGGGGGCGGAGGTGCCGCGGACGGAGTTCGCCTCGTGGCTGCACTTCGCCGCGAAGGTGCTGGGACACCACGCCTACGCCGATGCGGTGGCGGCCGCCGAGCCGGCCATGCCGTGGCGGACGGTCTGGGCGTGGTGGCGGCCCGTCGGCGCCTACCGGGCCAAGCCGAACATGAGCGGGGACGCCTGCGCGGAGCTCTTCGGCACGCCGGACGGCCGTGTCCTCGTCAAGGCCTCGGCGCTGTGGACCGAGGAGCGCTGGTTCGATGCGGCCACCGGTGAGCCGGCCCCCGAGCCCGCGGAGGGCGAGGCCACCCCGCTCGATGAGGACTACGACCCGGACGGGCCGTTCCTCTTCGACCCGGAGGTCAAGGACGGGCTGCACGCCCCCGAGACCTGGGAGGAACCCATTCCGCTCGGCGGCGGCCGCTTCCTGCTGGTCGAGGCCCGCGGAATCGCCGTGGTCGAAACCGGCACCGCGACGCCCGCGGGCGGGGCCGGGGCTTCCGACGGAGCGGAGCGCGCCTCCTGGGGCACGGGGGAGCCGTGGTTCGCCGGCCCCACGGCCAACGAGTCACCGTTGGACGCGGCCCGCCTGGATGCGGTATTCGGTGCGGACTGGGTGATACGCGTGCCGGCGGAGCGGCAGCCCGAGGCGCTCACCCACCGGCCGACCCGGGAGCTGATCGCCACGGCGGGCCTGCCCGCGTGGTGGGCAGCCGGCGTGGCCTCGTTCAAGGCGGCCTGGACCGAGTCGGGGCCGCAGGACCCGCAGCCCGACGCCGACGGCCTGCTGCAGCTGGGGACGTTCGAGTGGGGGTACGACGGCGGGCCGGTGCTGGTCCACCCGCAGACGGGCGCGGTGTCGATGGTCCGGGACGGCGACGGGCCGTTCCCCCTCGCCCGGGACACCGAGACGTTCGTCCGGCTGCTGGAGGCCGTGTACCGGTTCATGGGGGCGTGCTGGGACCCGTGGCCGGGCGAGCCGGGCCACGGCGCCTTCCTGCGGGAGGTGGCGGAGCTGGAGCCGCTCTCGGTGGACACCGACGAGCCGGGCGGTGAGGCGTGGGAGCACCTGTTCGCCGGGATCACGGAGCTGAGCGTCTGGGGGTACTGACGCCAGGGTACGGGCGCCGGCGCCGGGGACACCGGCGCACGGGCCGTGCGGCTTCAGCGGACGCCCCGCGGACGGAACTGGATGCTGATGCGCGGGCCGACGGCGCGGGTGGACTTCGGCACCGCGTGCTCCATGGTGCGCTGGCAGGAGCCGCCCATCACGACGAGATCGCCGTGGCCCAAGGGCAGGCGCAGCAGGGTCGGGCCGCCGCCGCGGGGGCGCAGGACGAGGTCGCGCGGGTCGCCGACGGAGACGATCGCGACCATGGTGTCCTCGGTGGCGGAGCGGCCGATGCGGTCGCCGTGCCAGGCGACGCTGTCGCGGCCGTCGCGGTAGAGGCACAGCCCTGCGGTGGTGAAGGGCTCCCCCAGCTCGGCGGCGTAGTGCCGGGTCAGGGTTTCGCGGGCCTCGGTGAGCGCGGGGTGCGGCAGGGGTTCACCCTCGCCGTAGAAGCAGAGCAGGCGCGGTACGTCCACCTCGCGCTCGTACATCTGCCGGCGCTCGGCCCGCCAGGGCACCTCTGCGGCGAGGTGTTCGAAGAGCGCGTCGGCCCCGGTGAGCCAGCCGGGCAGGTGGTCGACCCAGGCCCCGGCACCGAGATCGGTGCGCCGCAGGCCCGTGAGCGGGCCGAGGCGGATCTCCTCGCCCTGGTCGAAGAGGGAGCCCTGGAGGCCGTGGACACTCTGGGTCGCGCGCATGGATCCACCCTAACGCTCCGCTCGAACATTCGCTCGAATGAATCCAGCCCGCGCGGCGTTCGAGCGCACCGGGCGCGAAACGCGCGGAACAGGGGCCGGGCGCAGCACAGGTGGCGTCACGTTCCGTGCCGGTTACGTGACGGTGCGCGGCGCGGCGCATAGGCTCGCTTCCGGTCGCCGACGGGTCCACGCACCCGCCGCCCTCACCCCGGGAGATGCACATGAGGATGCTGATCAACAGTGCCGAGACCGTCGTCGCCGACGCGTTGCGCGGAATGGCGGCCGCACATCCCGAGCTGGAGGTCGACGCCGACAAGCGGGTCGTCGTACGGCGCGGCGCGCGCGAGGGCGGCCGCGTCGGGCTCGTCTCCGGCGGCGGGTCCGGGCACGAGCCGCTGCACGCCGGCTTCGTCGGGCTCGGCATGCTGTCGGCCGCGTGCCCCGGCGAGGTGTTCACCTCCCCCGTGCCCGACCAGATGCTGCGGGCCGCGAAGGCCGTGGACAGCGGCCAGGGCGTCCTGTTCGTCGTCAAGAACTACACCGGCGACGTGCTCAACTTCGAGATGGCCGCCGAGCTCGCCGAGGACGACGGCGTACGCATCGAGCAGGTACTGGTGAACGACGACGTCGCCGTCACCGACAGCCTGTACACGGCGGGACGCCGGGGCACCGGCGCCACCCTGTTCGTGGAGAAGATCGCCGGGGCGGCCGCCGAGGAGGGCGCCCCGCTGGAGCGCGTCGCGGCGCTCGCCCGGCGCGTCAACGAGTCCTCCCGCAGCTTCGGCGTGGCGCTGAGCGCGTGCACGACCCCGGCGAAGGGCAGCCCGACCTTCGAGCTCCCGGACGGCGAGCTGGAATTGGGGATCGGCATCCACGGCGAGCCGGGCCGCGAGCGGCGGCCGATGATGCCGGCGCGCGAGATCGCGGAGACCGCGGTGGCCGCCGTCATGGAGGAGGTGGCGAAGGTGGGGCCCGCCGACGACCCGGTGCTCGTCCTCGTCAACGGCATGGGCGCGACCCCGCTGCTGGAGCTGTACGGGTTCCACGCGGAGGTGGCCGCGGCCCTGGCCGCCCGGGGCGTGCAGGTGGCGCGGTCGCTGGTCGGAAACTACGTCACCTCGCTGGACATGGCGGGCTGTTCGGTGACGGTGTGCCGTGCGGACGAGGAACTGCTGCGGCTGTGGGACGCGCCGGTGCGGACCGCGGCGCTGCGCTGGGGATGCTGAGCGCGGGGCCGGCCGTAGGGTGTGCGCAAGCGGGACCTGGGCGGGACCTGACAGGGCGAGGCGAGGAGACCGAGGTGCGTGACGCAGACTTCTTCCGGCGCTGGATGGCCGCGGCTGCGGCCGCCGTGGCGCGCGAGGCCGACCGGCTGACCGAGCTGGACTCCCCCATCGGGGACGCCGACCACGGCAGCAACCTCCTGCGCGGCTTCACCGCGGTGCAGGCCGCCCTGGAGGGCGAACCGCCCGGCACCCCGGGAGCGGTGCTCCAGCTGGCGGGACGGACGCTGATCTCCACGGTCGGCGGGGCATCGGGCCCGCTGTACGGGACGCTGCTGCGGCGGACCGGCAAGGAGCTGGGGGAGGCCGCCGAGGTCTCCGACGACGCGCTGCGCCAGGCGCTGTCCGCGGGCGTCGCCGCGGTGGCCCAGCTCGGCGGGGCGGCGCCGGGCGACAAGACGATGCTGGACGCGCTGGTGCCGGGGCTGGCGGCGCTGTCCACCTCGTACCGGGCGGCGGCCGACGCGGCGGAGGACGGCGCGCTGGCGACGGTGCCGATACTGGCCCGCAAGGGCCGCGCCAGCTACCTCGGGGAGCGCAGCATCGGGCATCAGGACCCGGGGGCGACCTCGTCCGCGCTGCTCCTGGCGGCGCTCGCGGAGGTGGCGGGATGACCGGGCAGGAGGTCGGGATCGTGCTGGTGTCGCACAGCGCGCGGGTGGCGCAGTCCGTGGCGGAGCTCGCGACGGGCCTGGCCGCGGGCGGAGCGGTCGCACCCGTCGCTGCGGCCGGCGGCACCGAGGACGGCTCGCTGGGCACGAGCGCGGAGCTGATCGCGGCGGCCGTACGGCAGGTGGACCGGGGAGCGGGTGTCGCGCTGATCGCGGACCTGGGCAGCGCGGTGCTGACGGTGAAGTCGCTGCTGGCCGACGACGAACTGCCGCCGGGGGCCCGGCTGGTGGACGCCCCGTTCCTGGAGGGAGCGGTGGCGGCGGTGGTGGCCGCCTCGACGGGAGCCGGGCTGGACGCGGTGGCCGCGGCCGCCGAGGAGGCCTACGGCTACCGCAAGACCTGACCCCGGGGGCCGCCCCTTTCCGCCCCTGACCCCTGTCCGGCGGATCAGGCCGAGCCGGAGGGGCGGCGCCCGGATCCCGTCACTGGCCCACCCTTCCGTCGATGCACTCGCGCAGCAGGTCGGCGTGTCCGCAGTGCCGCGCGTACTCCTCGACCCGGTGCACCATCAGCTCCCGGATGGCGATCCCGTCCTTCCCGACGCGCCGGCCCAGGTCCTCGTACGCGGCCAAGGCGGCGTCGGTCGCGGCCTGTTCGCGCTCCAGATCGGCGTACGCGGCATCGACCACGGCCTGCTCTGCGACGGCCCCGTGGAAGTCCGCGTCCTTCGCGCCGTACAGCTTCGGCAGCGGTTCGCCGTCGCCGAGCCAGTTGCGCCAGTCCCGTTCCACCTCGGCGAGGTGCCGGAGCAGGCCCAGCAGCGACATCGTCGAGGGCACGACCGACCGGCGGGCCAGCTGCTCCGGGTCCAGGCCCTCGCACTTCATGCGCAGGGTCATGCGGTAGTTCGCGAGGAAGTCCTGCAGGGTCGCGAGCTCGCCGTCCGGGCTGTCCTCGTTGTTGCGGGGATCGTCATCCAGGTCGGCCCACATGTCGGGGTAGACCGTCGCCTGCGTCCATCGCTCGGGTTGATCGCTCATGCGCTGCATGGTGAACCGCGACGGCCCGGGCCCGCCACCCGATTTGCGTGCCGGGGCCGGCGACGAGACGAAAGGACGACGAGACGACGAGAGGGTCAGCGGCCGCGCAGGGTGTTGAGCTCCCGGCGGTCGCGCTTCGTCGGGCGGCCCGCGCCCCGGTCGCGGATGCCGACGGCCGCGGCCTCGACCGCGGTCGGCGGCGGCGGGCTGTTGTCGACGAAGCACTCGGCGGCCACCGGCGCACCCACCCGCTTCGTCACCGGCCGCTTGACCACCACGATGCGCTCGCGCCCCGCGTGGAACAGCCGCACCTCGTCCCCCGCCTTCACCGACTGGGCCGGCTTCGCGCGCTCCCCGTTGACCTTCACGTGGCCCGCCCGGCAGGCGGTCGCGGCGATCGAACGGGTCTTGGTGAGCCGGACCGACCAGATCCAGGCGTCCACCCGCGCGCTTCCCGTCTCCGTGCCGGCGCCCGCGCTCGATCCCGTACCCGTTCCGGTTCCCGTGCTCGCGCCCTTGCCCGTTGCGTGATCTGCCATGGTCCGACTCTAGCGATCCGGGGCGCCGGAACCGGAACGAGTTTTGGCGTAACCTCCCAGTCCTATCGCATCTGCCATGTATATCGACCAAAGAGAATTGCACATGCGCCGTGAGTGCGCCTACCTTGTCGCACATGCAGTCCTACACCATCGGGCAGGCGGCGCGTCTGCGGGGCGTCAGCCCGGACACGGCCCGCCGCCGGGCCGATGCCGGCCGGGTCGCGACCCACCGCGACGACGCCGGCCGACGGTTGATCGACGGCCGCGACCTGGCCGCCTTCTCCGTGGAAGTGGGCCAGGGCGCCCACACCGAGGACGACGAGCCGTACACCTCGGCCCGCAACGCCTTCCCGGGCATCGTCACCGCCGTCAAGCTCGGCGACGTGGCCGCCCAGGTCGAGATCCAGGCCGGACCCCACCGCCTGGTGTCCCTGCTCACCCGCGAGGCCGTCGATGGGCTCGGCCTCGAGGTCGGCATGCAGGCCACCGCCCGCGTGAAATCCACCAGCGTGCACATCGACCGCACCTGACGGCCGGCTCATCCGATCCGGCCCCTCGCATCCGGCCCGGCCCCTGTCCCAACCCAACCCACCCCGCCCCGTCCCGTCCCCGTTCCCGCCCGCTCCGCCGTCACCGGCGCGGGTCGCCATCCCGCGCAGCCGGCACCCGTCCGGCCGCCGACCCGACCGAGGAGCACCTGCCCATGTCCTTCCCCTCCCTCCCCGCGAACCGCCGCACCGCCGTGGCCGCCGCCCTGGCCGCCGCCCTGCTCGTGCCCGCGCTGTCCGCCTGCGGCAGCGATGAGAAGCAGGCCGCCGACACCGGCTCGGGCGCCTCGGACTCCGCCTCCGCCGAGCCCAAGGCCGCAAACCTCACCGTCCTCGCCGCGTCCTCCCTCACCGACGTCTTCAAGGCCGCCGGCGCCGCGTACGAGAAGGCCCACCCGGGTACGAAGGTCACCTTCTCCTTCGCCGGATCGCAGGAGCTCGCCGCCCAGGTGAAGCAGGGCGCCCCGGCGGACGCGCTGGTGACCGCCGACACCAAGACGATGGACGGCCTGAAGGCCGAGACGAACGACCCCACGGTCATCGCCAAGAACCGCCTGGTCATCGCCACCGGCAAGGGCAACCCGTTCAAGATCGCCGGGCTCAAGGACCTCGCCGACACCAAGATCAAGGTGGTGCTCGCCGCGCCCGAGGTCCCCGTCGGCCGCTACAGCAAGCAGATCCTCGACGCCCAGAAGGTCGAGGTGAAGCCGGTCTCCCAGGAGCCCAACGTCCGCGCCGTCCTGAGCAAGGTCGAGCTCGGCGAGGCCGACGCCGGCCTCGTCTACAAGACCGACTCGGCGAAGTCCGCCGACAAGGTCGACACCGTGGAGATCCCGGACGACCAGAACGCCGTGGCCTCCTACCCGGCCGCGACGGTCAAGCAGTCCAAGAACGCCGAGGCCGCCGCCGCGTTCGTGGCCTGGCTGAGCAGCCCGGAGGCGCAGAAGATCCTCCAGGACGCGGGCTTCCAGAAGGCGTAACCGGCCCGACCGCCGGAGAGGTTCGAGAGGGATTGCCTGGTCCGGGGGGACGGGCAGTCCCTCTCGGCATGCGTCCCGTCCGCCCGTACCCACCCGCCCCCCATGCGCTCCCCCGTACGCTTCAGCCAGGAAACCCATGAGCAGACACCGCACCCCCAACCGGCCCCCCGTGACCCTGGCGCTGCCCGCGCTGCTCGCCGTCGCGTTCCTGCTGCTGCCCCTGGTCGGCATCCTCACCCGCACCGAGTGGGGCGAGCTCGGCACGCACCTGACCAGCCCGGGCACCGTCGAGGCCCTGCAGCTCTCGCTGCTCGTGTCGGCATGGGCACTCGGCCTCTCGCTGCTCCTCGGCGTGCCGCTCGCCTGGCTGCTGGCCCGCGTCGAGTTCAAGGGGAAGGCCTTCGTCCGCTCGCTGGTGCTGCTGCCGATGGTGCTGCCGCCCACGGTCGGCGGTGTGGCGCTGCTGCTGGGCTTCGGCCGGCGCGGGCTCCTCGGGCCCTGGCTGGAGGACGCCTTCGGCATCACCCTGCCCTTCCACACCTCGGGCGCGGTCCTCGCGGCGACCTTCGTCGCCATGCCGTTCCTCGTGATCAGCCTCGAGGGTGCGCTCGGCGGGCTGAAGCCGAGCTACGAGGAGACCGCCGCCTCGCTCGGCGCCTCGCCGGTGCGGGTGTTCTTCACCGTGACGCTGCCCATGGTGGCCCCCGGTCTGGTGGCCGGGGCGGCGCTCACCTGGGCCCGTGCGCTCGGCGAGTTCGGGGCGACCATCACCTTCGCCGGGAACCTGCCCGGCACCACGCAGACCCTGCCCCTGCAGGTCTACCTGCTGCTGCAGGACAAGCCGGAGGCCGCCACCTCGGTGTCCCTGCTGCTCCTCGCGATCGCCATGGCCGTACTGATCTCCCTGCGCGGCCGCTGGACCGGTACCCCGCTCGCCCGCCGGCCGGCCGGGGCCCCGCAGCCGGCGGCCGAGGACGCCCCGCCCGGCGAGGCTCCGGCGGCCGTCGGCGGCGCCGACAGCGACCTCGACGTCGGCCGCGATCGCGACGGGCAGTGGCCGCTGCACGCCACCGTCACCGGATTCAACGAGCTCACCCTGGACGCCGAGCCCGGCACCACCATCGCCGTCGTCGGCGAGAACGGCGCCGGCAAGACCACCCTGCTGCGCGCCCTGCTCGGCCTGACCCCCCGCGCCCGGGCCGAGCTCCGGCTCGGCGACACCGACGTCACAGAGCTGCCCCCGCACCGGCGGCAGGTGGCGTGGGTCCCGCAGGACGGGGCGCTGTTCCCGCACCTGAGCGCGCTCGCCAACACGGCGTACGGGCTCCGCGCCCGCGGGGTGCCGCGGGCCGGTGCACGGCGCGAGGCGCAGCGGTGGCTGGACCGGCTCGGCGTCGGCCACCTCGCCGGCCGCCGGCCCGCGCAGCTGTCCGGCGGCCAGGCCCAGCGGGTGGCGCTGGCCCGGGCGCTCGCCGCCCGCCCGCGGCTGCTCCTGCTCGACGAGCCGCTGGCCGCGCTCGACCAGGCCACGCGGGCCCGCGTGCGGCACACGCTGCGCACGCATCTGGCCGGGTTCGGCGGGGTCTGCCTGATCGTCACGCACGATCCGGTCGAGGCGGTGTCGCTGGCCGACCGCGTCCTCGTACTCGCCGACGGGCGGACCCTCCACGACGCCCCGCCCGCCGAGGTCACCCGGCATCCGCGGTCCCCGTGGGTGGCGCGGATGCTGGGCCGCAACGCGTGGCCGGGGACCACGACGGCCGACGGGCTCGTACTGCCGTCCGGGGGCCGGCTGGTGGTGGCCGAGGCACTGCCCGAAGGGGCCGAGGCGCTCGCGATCATCGGCCCGGAGGCGGTGTCGGTGCACCGCGACCGGCCGGGCGGCAGCCCGCGCAACGTCTGGCCGGGGACCGTACGGGAGATCACCGCGGTCGGCAGCCGGCTGCGCGTGCTGGTGTCCCCGGCCGAGGCGCCCGACCTGGTCGCGGAGATCACCCCCGAGGCCGCCGCCGAGCTGGGCCTGGTCGACGGCTCGAAGGTGTGGACCAGCGTGAAGGCGACCGAGGTCAGTCTCGTCCGGCTGTGACCTTGGCGGTGAGGACGTCGAGGTTGATCAGGGCGCGCTCGAGCCGCTCCTGGAGGGTCAGGGTCTCCTCGTACGCGCGGCCGCGCAGCTTCGGCTGCCGCTTGCCGCGCAGGTAGAGCGAGCAGGCGAGGTCGGCGCAGACGTAGAACCCGACGGTGTTGCCCTCCCGGCCGCGGGCGCCCGCGAGCGGGGCGACGAGCAGGGAGACGCCGGAGGCGGCGTGCGCCGTCAGACAGATCTGGCAGACGCTGGACTTCAGCGCGCTGGTGCGGTTGGTTCCGGGGACGCGGAGGCTTATGCCGACGGGCTCGCCGTCGGGGCCGCGCCGTACGAGGTGGGCGCGGAGGGGGGCGCCCGGGTCGACCCAGCCGAGGAAGTCGAGGTCTTCCCAAGGGAGTTCGTCGAAGTCCTGCGGCAGCCGCATCCGGGCCGCCTCGCCCTTGGTGCAGTTCACGAAGGATGAACGGATCTGCTTCTCGGTCAGTGGTTCCATGGGAGGCCACGCTACGGGTCAGTAGCATCCGAGTTCACCCGAATTTCCCGCTGCGCGGAGCCGTTTCCCCACCCCGCCCCTTCCCAAAACCGGGGCTCCGCCCCGGCCCCCGTTCCGTGCGCTTCGTGCCCGGTGCGCTCAAACGCCGCGCGGGCTGAAATCAGCCCCGTCGGCGTTTGAGGCGCGAGGGGTCCGGGGGCGGAGCCCCCGATCTTCAGCGGGGGCCGGGGCCGCAGGCCACGGTTTCGGGAAGGGGCAGGGAGGGGAGGGGCTCCGCGCAGCGGCAGCCGCAGCCGCACACGGCAGGGTCATGGCGGCGGCAGGGCGAATTCGCACCAGACCGACTTGCCCCCGCCCCGCGGTTCCACGCCCCACGCCTGCGCCAGCCGGTCCACCAGCAGCAGCCCCCGCCCCGACACCGCCCAGTCCCCCGCCTCCCGCCGGTGCGGCAAGGCGCTGCTGGAGTCCTCGACCTCGACCCGGATCCGCCCGGCGGCGGTCATCCGGACGTAGACGTGGCCGCCGCCGTCCGTGTGCACCAGCACGTTCGTCATCAGCTCGTCCGCGGCCAGTTCGACCGCGTCGGCCAGTTCCCGCGCCCCCCACGCGGCCACGGCCGCCCGGATCAGGTGGCGGGCCATCGCCGGCCCCTCGGGGTCGCCGGGGGTGAGCCGCAGCCGCAGCGGCCCGCCGCCGCGCGGGCTCGGGGTGCCGCGGCGGCGCAGCAGGAGCAGGGCCATGTCGTCGCCGGCGCCCGCGTCGCCGACCAGGTCGCACAGCGCGTCGGCCAGCTCCTCCACGTCGGTGGGACCGCTGCTGACGGCGTCCATCAGCTCGCGCATGCCCGCATCGGGGTCGTCCGCGTACGGGCGTGCGAGCAGCCCGTCGGTGCACAGCACGAGCGTGTCCCCGGGGTGCAGTTCGAGGCTGGTGACGGGGTACCCGGAGCCCGCCGGGCCCCCCGGCGGGGCCTCGCGCGGCGCCAGCCCGAGGGGGAGCCCGCCGGCCACCTGGACGGGATGGGCGGTGCCGTCGCCGCGCCGCACCACCGGGTCGTGGTGCCCGGCGCGGACCAGCTGCAGCATGCCGGTGTTCAGGTCCAGCTCGGCGTACGTACAGGTGGCGAGGCGGTCGGTGGCCAGGTCGCGCAGGAAGGCGGAGGCCCGGGCCATCGCCGTGTCGGGGGTGTGGCCCTCGGCGGCGTACGCCCGCAGGACGATCCGCAGCTGGCCCATGACCGCGGCCGCGTCGGTGTCGTGGCCCTCCACGTCGCCGACCATGACCCCGATCCGGCCGTCGCCGAGCGGGACCACGTCGTACCAGTCCCCGCCGATCTCCCGCCCCATCCGGGCGGCCCGGTACCGCACGGCGATCCGGCTGCCCGGCACCTGCGGGATTCGGCGCGGCAGCATGGCCCGCTGGAGGCCTTCGGCGAGGTCGTGCTCCTGCTCGAAGAGCATGGCCCGCTGCAGGCTCTGGGCGATGCCGCTGCCGAGCGCGACGAGCACGTTGCGCTCCTCGGAGGTGAAGTCACCGTCGCGCCGGTACAGCAGCCCGAGCGCGCCGATGGCCCGCCCTTGGGCGATCAGCGGCAGGTAGACCCCGCTGCGCACGGACAGCGGCTCGATGTACGGCCACAGCAGCGGGTAGCGGTGCTGGAACTCCTCGCGGGAGGCGAGGAAGACCGGCTGGAGGCTGCGCACGGCCTCGCTCATCGGGAACCGGGCGTCGATGCGGGTGTACTCGATCTCCGGGACGTACGAGCCGAGCTGCCCCTCGGCGACGAGGTGGATCCGGCCGCCGTCGACGATGCCGAGCATCACGCTGACCGCGCCGAGGTGGCCGAGGGCCTCGGGGTCCTTCAGGACGTCGGTGACGTCGTTGACGGTGCGGGCGTGGGCCAGGATCGCGGTGGTCCGTTCGACGACGCCGGTCATCCGGCGCCGCCCCTCGGCCCGTTCCCCGCCGGCGCCGGGCTCGCCGGGGTCGTGGGCGGCGTCGCGCAGGATCCCGATGACCCGGTACGGGCGGCCGTCCGGGTCGCGCAGGATGTGGCCCTGGATGTGGATCCAGGCGGGGGACCCGTCACGCCGGCGGCTGCGGATGTAGACCCCGTAGTGGCTGCGGCCGTCCTTGAGCGCCTGCGCCACGCGGGCGTCGAGCCGGGCCGCCTCGGGCGGTCCGATACGGGTGCGCAGCCCGGCGGGGGTGCCGCTGAACTCCTCGGGGCGCAGGTCGAGGACCTCGAGGGCGGTGGGGTCCAGGTGCATGCGCCCGCTGTCGAGGTCCCAGTCGAAGGTGCCCATGTGGTTGAGCGCGAGGCTCATGTCCGGCTCGGCAGGCCACCGGACCTCGGGGCTCGCTCGCCTTTCGGCCATGCAGCCAGGGTCTCACCGATCGGAGCCGCGCGCGGGCTGCGCCTTCGCCCGTGCGCGGCACCTTCCGGCTGTGCGACGTGCCCTTCGAGGGCCCGCTGTCGATCACGACCTGGGAAGAGGCGTTGACCGTGTCGGCGCCGGCCGGATCGGGACGAGTTCGTCGTGCCCGACGTGGCGCCTTGTCGCGACCGTGCCACTTCCAGGCTCCGCCCCGGCTCGGACCGTGTCGATTCGGCGGCCGCTGCAGCCGTTCGCGCCGCGCAGGCATCGCCGCAGGTCAGAGGCCTCTTATGGGTAATGACAACGGTCCCCGTTGCAGCCTTTGCCCATTGCTTCGCGGTGCGCTTCACTTCACGCGTCGGCAACCGAACGGACGGGGGAAGCGATGGGCGTGCACGACCACACGCAGGACGAGGACCGCATCCGCGGCACGGGCCACGACCACGGGCCGGGCCACGACCACGGGCACGGCCACGCCGGGCACAGCCACGGGGTCTCCGCGGACGCGGACCGGCGGTGGCTGGCGATCGCGCTCGGCCTGATCGGAGCGTTCATGGCCGTGGAGGTGGCCGTCGGCATCATCGCCCAGTCGCTGGCCCTGATCTCCGACGCCGCGCACATGCTCACCGACGCGGTCTCGATCGTGCTCGCGCTCGTCGCGATGCGGCTCGCGGCCCGCCCGGCGCGCGGCGGGTTCACGTTCGGCCTCAAGCGCGCGGAGATACTCTCCGCCCAGGCCAACGGCCTCACGCTGCTGCTGCTGGCGCTCTGGCTGGCGTACGAGGCGGTGCGGCGGCTGCTCGACCCGCCGCCGGTGGCGGGCGGGCTGGTGCTGGCCACCGCGCTCGCCGGCATCGTGGTGAACGTCGCCGCGGCCTGGTGCATCTCGCGGGCGAACCGCTCCTCGCTCGCCGTCGAGGGGGCCTACCAGCACATCCTGAACGACCTGTTCGCCTTCATCGGCACCGCCGTCGCCGGCCTGATCGTCCTGACGACCGGCTTCGCACAGGCCGACGCGATCGCCACGCTCGTGGTGGTGGCGCTGATGGTGAAGGCGGGCTACGGGCTGGTCCGCGAGTCCGGCCGGATCTTCCTCGAGGCCGCCCCGGCGCACCTGGACCCGGACGCGGTCGGGGACCGGCTCGTCGGCCTCCGGCCCGTCACCGAGGTCCACGACCTGCACATCTGGACCATCACCTCCGGCCAGGCGGCGCTGTCGGCGCACGTGCTCGTCGAGCCGGCCGGCGACTGCCACGCGGTGCGCCGGGAGCTGGAGCGGCTGCTGGCGCAGGAGTACGGGATCACGCACACCACCCTGCAGGTGGACCACGTGCAGGAGGCGCTGCTGACGGTGGGCCGGCCCGGCGAGGACGCGGTCGACCCGCACTGCGCGGACGCGCACGGCCCGGTGCACCGGCACGGCCCGCACGACCACTGAGCGGTGGGCGGCCCGCCCGGCGGGCATACATCCGCCCATGACCGACAAACGCAGTGCCGGGCTGCTCCTCTTCCGTGACGCCGCCCCCGGCGGCACGGGCATCGAGGTGCTTCTCGGCCACATGGGCGGCCCGTACTGGGAGCGCCGCGACGAGGGGGCCTGGTCCATCCCCAAGGGCGAGTACACGCCGGACGAGGAGCCGCTGGACGCGGCGCGGCGGGAGTTCACCGAGGAGATCGGCCTCCCGCCCCCCGAGGGGCCGTACCTCCCGCTGGGCGAGGTGCGGATCCCGGGCGGGAAGCTGGTGACGGTCTGGGCCGTACGGGCGGACCTGGATCCGGCGCTGATGGTGCCCGGGACCTTCACGATGGAGTGGCCGCCGCGCTCCGGACGGACGGTGGAGTTCCCCGAGTTGGACCGGGTCGCCTGGTTCACTCCGGAGGTGGCCGAAACCAAACTGGTGAGCTCTCAAGTCACTTTCGTAGAGCGGCTGTTGGGGTTACCGGAGGGTTGACTCGACCTTGACTTGCCAACAAACCCCACCCGAGTGGACATTGCACGTATGACGAACGTCGTGCTGGTGGGAACCCTGGACACCAAGGGTGTCGAGTACGGCTGGCTGCGCGAGGGGCTGCTGCGCACCGGCGTCGAAGTGATCATGGTCGACACAGGAATCATGGGCGAGCCACGGGTGCCCGCCGACGTGCCCCGCGCAGCGGTGGCCCGGGCGGCGGGTGCGGAACTGTCGGACCTGCGGGCGGCCGCCGACCGGGGCGCGGCCGTCACCACGATGGCCCGGGGCGCGGAGGCGACGCTGCTGCGCCTGCACGCCGAGGGCCGGCTGCACGCGGTGCTCGCCATCGGCGGCAGCGGCGGCACCTCCATCGCCACCCGGGCGATGCGGGCGCTGCCGCTGGGCGTGCCGAAGCTGATGGTCTCCTCCATGGCGTCCGGGGACGTGGCCCCGTACGTCGGGTCCGCGGACATCACCATGATGTACAGCGTCGTGGACATAGCGGGCATCAACAGCATCTCCTCCCCGATCCTCGCCAACGCGGTGGCCGCCGCCGCCGGCATGGCCAAGGCCTACGAGCGGGCCGGCCTGGAGTCACGGCGCCCGGCCCGCCTGGGCGCCGGCTCGCGACCCCTCGTCGCGGCGAGCATGGCGGGCGTGACCACGCTCGGCGTCGACGCGGCGCGCGAGCGGCTGACGGAACTGGGCTACGAGGTCCTCGTCTTCCACGTCAGCGGCACCGGCGGCCGGACCCTGGAGAAGCTGGCCGGCCAGGGGGTGTTCGCGGGGGTGCTCGACCTCACCCTCAGCGAGCTCGCCGACGACCTGTGCGGCGGCATCCTCAGCGCCGGGCCCGACCGGCTCAGCGCGGCCGGGCGGGCCGGCATCCCGCAGGTGGTGAGCCTGGGCGCACTGGACATGGTGAAGTTCGGGCCGTTGGACTCCCTCCCCGAACGGGTGCGGTACCGGCGGGTCCGCGTGCACAACCCGTCCATCACGGTGATCCGCACCACCGAGGCCGAATGCGCCGAGCTCGGCCGCCGGGTCGCCGCCAAGCTCCGTACGGCGACGGGCCCCACCGAGGTGTGCCTGCCACTGCGCGGCCTGTCCACGCTGGGCGCGCCGGGCGGGCCGTACCACGACCCGGCCGCGGACCGGGCCCTGTTCAAGGCGCTGCGGGAGGGGCTGCGGGGCACTTCCGCGGTCCTGCGCGACTACGACACCCACATCAACGACCCCGCGTTCGGGCGGGCGGCCGCCGACCGGCTGCACGCGATGATCCGCGCGGAGCGCGCCGCGGCCTGACCCGGGCCGGGGCCCGCGGCGCGCCCGCGCCGGTCGCGCCGCGGCCCGAGGCGTGAGACACGCCGCAGGGTTGGGAACCGGCCGTGGCGGAAACCGTGTCCTGGGGGGTGGCCGGTCGGATGGCGACCGGCCCTTCGGGCACGGCGGCGCCACGGACGGGGGCGGACGATGACGAACGGGTGGACGGTACCCGGCTACACGCATGCCCGGGACCTCGGCTCCGGGGCGAGCGGCCGGGTGGTCCTCGCCGTGCACGACGCGACCGGCACGCCCGTGGCGGTGAAGTACCTCGCCGACCGGCTGCGCGAGGACCCGGCGTTCGTCGGGGAGTTCCGGGCGGAGGCCCGGCTGCTGGGCGCACTGCATACCCCGGACGTGGTCCGCCTGTACGAGTACGTGGAGGCGCCCGGCGGCGCCGCCATCGTGATGGAACTGGTCGACGGGATCTCCCTGCGCGCCCTGCTGAAGCAGTCCGGGCAGACCGGTCCCGAGGCCGCCCTGGTCCTGCTGAAGGGCTCGCTGCTGGGGCTGGCGGCGGCGCACCGGCAGGGCGTCGTCCACCGCGACTACAAGCCGGAGAACGTGCTGGTCGCGGCCGACGGCAGGTCGAAGCTGGTGGACTTCGGGATCGCGACGCGCCGCGGCAGCACGCCGGGCGTGGCCGGCACCCCCGCCTACATGGCGCCCGAGCAGTGGCAGGGGCGGCCCGCCTCGCCCGCCGCCGACGTGTACGCGGCGACGGCGACCTTCTTCGAGTGCCTGACCGGGCACAAGCCCTACCCGGGGCAGAACTTCGCGGAGCTCGCGGTGCAGCACGTCGAGGCGCCGGTCCCGGCGGCCGAGGCCCCGGAGCCGGTGCGTCCGCTGATCCTGCGGGGCCTGGCCAAGGCTCCGGAGCAACGCCCGGAGAACGCGGAGGCGTTCGTCGCGGAGCTGGAGCACGTGGCGCTGGCGGCGTACGGGCCGGACTGGGAGGAGCGCGGGCAGCGCAAGCTGGCGGCGCTCGCCGCGCTGCTGCCGCTGCTGTTCCCCTCCGCGGGCGCACCGGCAGCGGGGACCACGGCGGTGGCGACGACCTCGCTGGGGCCCGGTTCTGGCTGGGCGCCGGGGCGGCGCGGGCTGTACGCGGCGGGCGCGGCGCTGGTCCTGGGGGTGGTGGCCGGGCTCACCACCAGTGCGATGGGCGGGGAGCCCGGCGGAGCGCGGGCGGTGAACACCTTCGCCACGTCCAGCCCGGGTCCGACCGCTTCGGCCGGGGCGTCGGGCTCGCCCCTGCCGGGTCCGAGCGGGTCGGCCTCGCCGAGTGCGTCGGCCTCGCCCGAGGCGTCCGCGTCCGCTTCCCCGTCCGCGTCGCCTTCCGCGTCGCCGTCCGGCTGGGCCTGGCCTTCGCTGTCGCCGAGCCCGGGCCACACCGTGAGCCGGCCGCCGACCACTCCCCCGGCCACGACCTGGCCGCCGACCTCGCCGCCCGCCCCGTCCCCGAGGGCGACGGTGTACGCGGTCGGGGTGGACCTGACGCAGAGCGGCCCCGGCACCGGGCGGGCGAGCGTCGGGATCAAGGCCGCGGGCAGCGGCACGGTGAAGGTCACGGTGCAGTGGTTCACCGGCAACGACGGCAACCCGTTCGCCGCGCCGGACGGCTCCGCCGTCTACGACTACAAGCCGGGCGGGGCGTTCGGCCCGCTGACGCACACGTTCAAGGGCACGGGCTGCTACTGGGCCGTCCGTGTCACGACGGTGCCGGCCGCGGCCGAAGGGCCGGCGACCGACACCCTGCTCGACAGGAGGTGCGTTCCCGGATGAGCGAGGACGACGAGTACAGCGCCACGGTGCTCGGCAGCCACTGGATCAGCGGCCCGCCCGGGGTGGACACGACTCAGCCCCTCCCGACACAGGCCCTCCCGACACAGGCCCTTCCGACACAGGCCCTCCCTACGGAAGCCGGCCCGGCGCAGGCCCGGGAGGCCGTTCCGGACCGGATCGAGGGTTCGGTCATGCGGTTCGGGCCGGGGGTGACGGCGGCCGTGCCCGCCCCGTTCCCCGTGGTCGTGGCCCCGCCGGCGCGGCGGCGGCGCGGCGAGTGGCGCCGCTACGCCCTGGCCGGGGCGGTGCTGCTCGCGGTGCTGGCGTACCTGGCCTGGCAGCGGTTCGGGCCGGGGATCGAGGTGCGGGAGGTGACGGCGGCGACGGCCGGCGCCCAGGACGCCGGCTGCGACTCGACGGCCGATGTGGTGGCCGTCGTACGGACCAACGGGCGCCCGGGGACGTTGGAGTACCGGTGGATCCGCAGCGACGGCACCCGCTCGGAGCAGCTCACGGAGCGGGTGCCGCGCGGCCGGGACGAGGCCCGGCTGCACCTGCTGTGGACCTTCCGGGGCCAGGGGGTCTACCCGGCCACGGCCGAGATCGAGCTCGTCTCCCCGGAGCACCGCACGGCGACGGCGCGGTTCACCTACCGCTGCGCCGGCTGAGCGGGCCCCGGGCCGGCACCGGGGCAGGTTGCGGCCCCGGCCCCGGCCGCCGTGCCGTCAGAAGCGGGCGTGGGCGGTGATGTCCGCCTCGAACTCGCCCGTCATGGCGGGGGTGACCGTGGGCCGGCATTGCCGGACCGCCGCCAGGTAGTCCTCGGTGGTGGCGCCGAGCCGGTCCGACGCCCCGCCGCGGACGCCCACCGACTCCAGGTCCCGTTCGAAGGACACCTGGGCGGCGATCCGCGCCGCGTGCTCGATGTCCGCCGGGGTGAACAGCTCGCTCGCCTCCACCAGGGCCGCCACGTCGACGTCCGCGCGGCCCTCCGTGTAGCGGGACCAGATAGCGGCGCGGGCCCCGGAGTCCGGGGTGCCGATCGGGATCAGGTAGTCGAAGCGCCCCGGCCTCAGGAAGGCCGGGTCCAGGGAGCGGATGGAGTTGGTGGCGCAGACGAGCAGCCGCTCGCCGCCCTCGCGGAATCCGGGGATCAGCTTCAGCAGCTCGTTCGTCACCCCGTGGATGCCCCCGGGCTGCGCGGGCTCGGTGCGCACGGGCGCGATCTCCTCGACCTCGTCGATGAAGACGAGCACCCGTTCCAGCTCGGCGATCCGCGCGAACGCGTCGCGCAGTGCGGCGGCCAGGTTTCCCTCGTCGGCGAGGCGGGAGGGCAGCAGCTCCACGAACGGCCAGCCGAGCCGGGAGGCGATGGCGCGGGCGAAGGTGGTCTTGCCGGTGCCGGGCGGGCCGAACAGGGTGATGGCGCGCGGCGGCCGGACACCGTGCGCGGCGGCCCGCTCGGGCTCGGCGAGCGGCAGCACCACGCGCCGCTCGATGAGGTCCTTCTCCTGCTCCATGCCGGCGACCTTCTCCCACAGGTCACTCGGCAGGAAGCGGCCGCCGAGGTCGTCGAGGAGGCCCGCGGCGGGCCCGTGCAGCGGCTCGCTCTTCTCGAAGTAGGCGACGGCCGGCTGCCGGGTGTAGCCGGCGTTGAGCAGGCCCTCGCCCAGCAGGTCCTCCTCCGGCAGGACGTACGCGATCCGGCCGACGCGGGCGGCGATGAGCCGCCGCTCCAGCTCGACCAGCAGGGCGCTGGCCAGGCCCCGGCCGCGCCAGCCGGCGGCGATGGCGATCCGCATCACCCAGGCGCGTTCGCCGGTGACGCAGGCGAGGGCCGCGCCGATCGGCACGCCCTGGTGGACGGCGACCACGCAGGGCTGCCGGTCGGTCAGGGCGCTGATGCACTCGGCCAGCGAGAAGACGGATTCCTGGCCGAGCTCGGCCGTGGTGTCGATCAGATGGACGACTGCGGCGAGATCGCTCTCGCGGTAGTCGTGGATGAGCCAGTTCACCCGGTACCGCCCCTCGTTCGTGCTCCTGCGGCGAGGCTAGGGGCGGCGGGGCGGCCCGCCCACGCTCCGCGGTGCACAACAGCGGGCGCGCGAACCGTCCGTGTCGTCCATAGACTGGTGCTTTCCGCCCGCGCCGCCCCCCGAGGATCCGATCCGGTTCATGACTTCCGACATATCCGAGATACCTGACGGCCGGCGGCGGATCCTCGTGTGGCTGCTGCCGGTGCTGTGGACGCTCGGGTTCGGGCTGTGGGGGCTGTCCCGGCAGGACAGTGTGTGGCGGGACGAGGCGGCCACGTGGCAGGTGGCCGTGAGGCCGGCCGGCGAGATCTGGGAGATGCTCGGCAACGTCGACGCCGTGCACGGGCTGTACTACCTGCTGATGCACGCCCTGTTCGAGCTCTTCGGGGCCGGTACGACGACGCTGCGGCTGCCGTCCGTGCTGGCGGTCGCGGCCGCCGCGGCGTGCGTGGCGCTGATCGGGCGGCGGCTGGCCGGGTTCTGGGCGGGGCTGGGCGCAGGGCTCGCGCTGGCGCTGCTGCCGGCCGTGCAGTTCCACCTCCAGGAGGGCCGCCCGTACGCGCTGGTCGCGGCGGGGGCCGGGCTGTCGACGCTGCTGCTGGTGTCGCTGCTGGCGGACGCCGGGGTCGGGGGGCCTCCAGGCGGGGGCCCGGAGCGGCCGCGACGGCGCCGGTGGCCCCGCTGGACGGCGTACACGGCGTACGGGCTCACGGTGCTGGTGTGCGCCCTGCTGAACTGGCTGTCGCTGCTGGTCCTGCCCGCGCACGCCGCGACCCTGTGGTGGGTGCGGGCGGGGCGGGGCGTGGTCGGGCGGTGGGCCGTGGCCTCGGCGGGGGCCGTGGCGGGGGCGCTGCCGCTGGTCCTGTTCAGCCGGAGCCAGTCCGAGCAGGTGTCGTGGATACCGCCGCTGACCTGGCACATGATGGCCGGCCCGGCGATCCTGCTGGCGGTCGGCGGCCTCGGGGCCGTGCTGGACAGGCCGCGCGCGGGCCGGCTGTCGGCGGCCGCGGTCGGGCTGCCGCTGCTGGCGGTGCCGCAGCTGGGCCTGGCCGGGATCTCGCTGGCCCGGCCGCTGTTCCTGGACCGGTACGTGCTCTTCGGCATGGTGGGCCTGGCCCTGCTGGTCGGGGCGGGCCTGGGGGCTTGCGTACGGGCCGCCGCGCCCCGGTTCCCGAGGGGGGCGGCGCTGCTGGTGCCGGGCGTGGTCGTGGCCGGGGTACTGGCGCTGCTGCCGGTGGCCCTCGCCGATCGGGCTCCGGCCAGTCGGATCGACGACGTACTGGCGGTGGCCGGTGAGGTGGCCCGGCTGAAGCAGCCGGGGGACGCGGTGCTGTTCGTGCCGGCCGCGCGGCGGGACACCGCGCTGGTCTCCCCCGGGGCCTTCGCGGGCCTCGCGGACATCGCCCTGGAGCGCGGGCCGGCCGCCTCGGCCACGCTCAAGGGCGAGGAGGCGGAGCCGGACCGGATACGGGCCGCGCTGCTCGGGCAGCGGCGGGTGCTGCTGGTGACGGATGCGGCGCGGGTGGCGAAGCCGTGGCGGGCCGCGCGGGACGCGGCGAAGGCGGCGGTGCTGCGGGAGCGGTTCACGGTGGTGGCGGACCGGCAGGTACGGGGCCGCCGTGTGACGGTGTACGAACGCCGCTAGGTCGTCTCTTTCGGATCTTGCCGGTTAAGCCCGCGTCGTCCGGTGCCGTGCATCGCAAGGCGGAGAGGCTCCCGATTACTGGACGTCCTCGGGTGCCTCGACAACGCAGCGAGGTGCGGTGCCGGCGGCGCGGGTCTGGGGGCACCTCCCAGCGGTAGCCGGGGGAGCAAGATCCGGAAGAGACTGCCTAGGGGCGCCGGACGGGCCTCGGGGCGCCGACCGGGCGGTTCGCCCGGTCCGGCCCGGTTGGCCCGGGTTCGCCGCCGCTCGCGGCCGGGCGGTCCGGGGATTCACAGCGGATTCATATGGAATAGCGGGCTCCGGTCATAGTTTCGACGGGGAATCTCGGAGCATGATCCCGAGCATGCTCCCCCCACCGGCCCACCGCCCCCGCATCCGGCGGACGTCCCGGACGCTCGCCGCGCTGGCCGCGATGGCCGCCCTGCTCAGCGTGAACATGCCGGACGCCGAGGCGGTGCCGCCGCTGGGCGTCACCGCGCAGGCCCTGCCCGACGAGACGGCGAACCGGGTCGGGCCGCTGTTCGCGGGCAGCCTGTCCGGGGGCCATTTCTGCACCGCCGCCGTGGTGCACAGCGACGGCCGCGACGTGATAGCCACCGCCGCGCACTGCCTGGGCGACCCGCAGAACACCTACTTCGCGCCGGGCTACCGCGACGGCAGCGCCCCGTACGGGGTGTGGCGCCTGACCGGCGCGTACCTGGCGCCGCAGTGGACCGCCGGCCAGGACCCCGACGCCGACGTCGCCTTCGCCACGGTGGTCCCGGTCGGCGACGGTCAGGGGGGCGACGGACCCGGCGGCGACGGGCACGGGGCGTCCGTGGAGGACGCTGTAGGCGGCTTCCCGGTGGCGGCCGAGCAGGCGGCCGACGCGGCGGTCACGATAGTGGGCTACCCCAGCACCGAGGACACCCCGCTGCGCTGCGCCAACACCACCGCCCTGTACTCCGACAGCCAGCGCCGGATCGACTGCCCCGACCTCAGCGGCGGCACGAGCGGCAGCCCCTGGCTGGTGGGCGGGGCGGTGGCCGGGGTGCTGGGCGGGTACGAGGGCGGGGGCTCTGACCCGGACGTGTCGTACAGCGCGGTGATGGGCGACCAGGCGGTGGAGCTCTACCGGGAGGCGGCCGACGCCGACTGAGCAGGCCGCGGCGCGTCCCCGGGCGGATCCCGGGACTCCGCCCGGCCCGCGCGCCCCGCGGGCCGTGGCTACTCCGGGATGCCCTCCGGCACCCATGCCGGAGCCGGGACGGCGACCGCGGCAGGGGCCGCGGCGGGCGTCTCCTCCGGGAGCTCGGCAGCCGGCCTGAACCAGGTCGGCTCGTCGCGCAGCGCCCGGTGGATCCGGTCCAGTGCGAACGGCTCCAACGGCGGCAGGGCGTCCGGCGCGAACCAGGCCACTTCCAGCGATTCGTGGTCGTTGACGCGGGCCTCGCCGCCGGTCGCCCGGCAGCGGAAGGTGATGTCCTGGAACTGGCAGACGTCGCCGTTCGGGTAGGTGAACGGCTGGAGCATCTCGACCAGCACCACCCGCTCGGGCACGCACTGCACGCCGGTCTCCTCGTACACCTCGCGCACGGCGGTGTCGGCGGGCTGTTCGCCCGGCTCGGCGATCCCGCCGACCACGGACCACCGTCCGGTGTCGGCGCGGCGGCCGAGCAGGACCCGCCCGTGCCCGTCGACGACGATGGCGCTGACGCCCGGCAGCAGCAGGAGCCGGTTCCCGGCGTGGGCGCGGATCTGGCGGATGAACTCAGGTGTGCTCATGCCACGAACCTTACGAGGCCCGCGCCGGGTCCCCCGTCAGGCGGCGCCCGTCAGGCGGCGCCCGTCAGGCGGCGCTGCGGCGGGCGCGGATCCGGCACAGGAGCGTGCCGCCGAGCGCGCCGGCGGCCAGCACGAGGAGCGCGTACTCGGGCAGCGGGCCGAAGCGCGTGGCCGGGGTCTCGGTCGAGCGCAGGGGGATCTCGGCGACCAGCGCGTCCGCGGTGAACATCTTCGTCTGCTGCACGACCCGGCCGTCGGGCCGGATGACGGCGCTGACGCCGCTGGTGACCGGGACCAGCACGGTGCGGCTGTGCTCGACGGCACGGACCCGGTCCATGGCGAGCTGCTGGTAGGTCATCTGGGTCCGGCCGAAGGTGGCGTTGTTGCTCGGTACGGCGATGACCTGCGCGCCGTCCTGCACGGTGGAGCGGACGGCGTCGTCGAAGGCGGCCTCGAAGCAGGTGACCATGCCGATGCGGCTGCCGGCCATGTCGAAGACGCCGGGGTCCTTGCCGGGGCCGAAGTCGCGGCGGACGCGGTCCACGTCGGAGCTGAAGAGCCGGACGAAGGACCGCATCGGGATGCGCTCGCCGAACGGCTGGATCTTGCGCTTGTCGTAGGTGTCCGTGGGGCCCTTGACCGGGTCCCACAGGATCATCGTGTTGCGCAGCGGACCGGTCTCGGGGGCGAGGACGGAGCCGATCGCGACGGGTACGCCGACGGCCTTCACCGCGCGGTCGATGGCGTCGTAGGCGTCCGGCTGGGTGTACGGGTCGATGTCGGAGGAGTTCTCCGGCCAGACGACGAAGTCCGGCTTGGCGACGCGGCCGGCCTTGACGTCCTCGGCCAGCTGCAGGGTGCGGTTGGCGTGGTTGTCGAGGACGGCGCGGCGCTGGGCGTTGAAGTCGAACCCGGCGCGCGGGACGTTGCCCTGGACCACGGCGGCCACGGCGGTGCCGTCCTCGGCGGCGTCGGACACCAGCGGGCGTGCCGCGAGCGCCGCGCCGACCGGGGCGGCGACGCAGAGCGCGGCGAGGGCGGCGGTGGCCCGGCGCGGGTGGCTGCGGGCGGTGCGCAGGACCTCGTACAGCCCGAAGCCGCACAGGGCGACGCCGAAGGAGAGCAGCGGGGTGCCACCGAGGGCGGCGAGCGGCAGGAAGAGGCCGTCGGCCTGCCCGAAGGCGAGCTTGCCCCACGGGAAGCCGCCGAAGGGGGCGCGGGCGCGCAGGGCCTCGCCGGCGATCCAGACCGCGGCGCCCCACAGCGGCCAGGCGGGGAGCTTGCTGACGAGGGCGACGCCGAGGGTGGTCAGGCCGATGAGGAGGGCCTCGAGGGTGGCGAGGGCGAGCCACGGGACGGGGCCGACGCCCTCGCTCGTCCACACCAGCAGCGGCAGCAGGAAGCCCAGGCCGTGCAGGAGGCCCAGGCCGAAGCCGGCGCGGGCGCGGCGGCCGTGCAGGCAGCCGGCGAGGACGGCGAGGGCGAAGGGGGCCAGCCACCACAGGGGGCGGGGCGGGAAGCTCAGGTAGAGCAGCACGCCGGAGCCGACCGCCAGCGCCGCGCGCAGCGCGGCGGCGGTCTTGCGCTGCGACTGCCCGGCGGCCGGGCGCGCGGCGGCTTCTGCTCCGGTGGCGGCTTCCGCTGCGGTGGCGGCTTCCGCTCCGTCGCCTTCGGGCTTTCGGGTGACACTGCTGCTCATTGGGCGGAGTGTACGTGGCCCGGCCGGATGCCCCCACACGGACGGGCCCGCGGCGGGCCGCCGATACGGCGGTCAGCGGGCGAGGGCGCGCAGGTGGGTGCGGATGACCCGGACCGCGTTCTCGGCGTCGTCGACGGTGACGGTGAACAGCTTGCCGTCGCCGAGGTGGAGGGCCAGCCCTTCGCCGCGCCGGACGATGACGGCGGTGCCCTTCTCGGGGCGCCAGCGGTAGCCCCAGCCGCCCCACTGCTGGGGGGTGATCCGGGGCAGGAACTCGGCGGAGGTCACCTCCGAGAGCCGGATCGTGCGCCGCGGCAGCCCTATGTGCCCGCAGCGCACCTGCATGGCCTCGGAGTCCACGATGACGGCGACGTGCACGAAGGCGATCGTGCCGTAGAGGATCAGCAGGCCGACGGCGAGGCAGCCGACCACGGACATCACGAGGGGGACGCTGCCGGAGCCCCAGGAGTAGTCGACGGCGAGCTCGATGCCGAGCGCCAGCGCAGCCGCGCCCACCGCCGCCAGGAGCCATTGCGCGCGGTTGGAGGCCCGGCCTGTCCACAGCGGACCAGGGGGGTGACCCGTCATGGGTAGCAGCGTACTCACGTTCCGCATGTGCGGCACCGCCTCTCGCCGGCCCCTCACCCGGCCTGTCGTGCGGAACGTACCCGGCGGCCGTTGACCTCAAGCAAGGTTGAGCTCCTACGGTCGTCCTCATGACCACTCACGAGGCGGCCGGGGCCGCACAGATCATCCCGGAGCGCTACCGCACGGCGGTGGTGCCGCACGTCATGGTGGCCGACGCGGCCGCCGCGCTCGACTTCTACGAGCGGGCCTTCGGCGCCGTCGTGGACTTCCGGCTCGACCGCCCCGGGGGCGGGGTGCTGCACGCGGAGATACGCATCGGCGGGGCCGTGCTGATGCTCGGCGACACCGCCGAGGGGCCCTTCTCGGCCCCTTCCGCGCTCGGCGGGACCTCGGTCGCGCTCCACGTGTACGTACCGGACGTGGACGCCCTGGCCAGGGCGGCCGTGGCCGAGGGCGCCGAGCTGCTCCAGCCGCCGGCCGACCGGTTCCACGGCGACCGGACGGCCATCCTGCGCGACCCGTCCGGGCACCTGTGGGTGTTCCTGACCCACTTGGAGACCGTCTCCGGGGAGGAGTTGGAGCGCCGCCTCGCGAGGGCGTGAGGCGCGGCGCTCTCCGCCCTGGGGCGCGGGAGGTTCTCGGCCGGCTCCGGGCCGGTTCCGGTTCAGCCGGGCAGCAGGCCGACGAGTGCGTCGCGCAGGGCCGGGCGGCGGGCGGTCACGAACCGGTGCAGGGTCCGCGAGCCGAGGGCGACGCGCTGGGCGCTGCGGCGCCGCTCGGCGTCGTACGCGCGCAGGGCGGCGGGCAGTCCGGCCCGCCCGTGCGCGGCGACGGCGCGGGTGAGGGCCTCGGCGTCGAGCAGGGCGGTGCAGGCGCCCTGGCCGAGGTTGGGGGTCATGGCGTGGGCGGCGTCGCCGACGAGGGCGGTGCGGCGGCCGTCGACGAAGGCGGGCAGTGCCGGGTGGAGGTGGCGCATCCCGTAGCGGATCCAGGTCGCCGGGTCGGTGTCGGCGAGGATGCGCGGGACGGGGTCGTGCCAGCCGGCGAACGCGGCGCGCAGCCCGTCGGCGGTGGTGGCCGCGGGGACGGCGGCGTACCAGTTCGTGCGCCCGGGCTCGACCGGGGTCATGCCGAAGAAGCGGCCGTCGCCCCAGGTCTCGCCGTACACGCCGGCCTCGAAGCCGGCGATGCCGATCCAGGCGACCGTGCCGAGGGTGCGCACGCGGCTGCGCGCGCCGAAGCGGGCGGTGCGCACGGCGCTGTGGATGCCGTCGGCGCCGACGACCAGGTCCGCGTCGAGCCCGTCCGGGTCGGTCAGGCGCTGCCCGTACGCGAGGTGGACGCCGCCGAGGCGGTCGAGTTCGGCGAGCAGGGCGTCGATCAGGTGCGGGCGGGAGACGAGGAGTTCGGGGCGGCCGGCCTTGCGCTCGATCCGTTCGAGGGGCGGGGCCGCCAGCACGGTGCCGTCGGGCCGGCGGATCTTCGCGCCGCGGTACGGGACCGCGCGCGCCTGCAGGGCCTCGCCGAGGCCGAGGCGGTCGAGGGCCGCCTGGGCGGTGGGATGGATGCCGAAGGCGGTGCCGTAGCGCTCGAGCGCGGTGCGGCGCTCCAGGACGCGGACCTCCCAGCCGGCGCGGCGCAGGCCGATGGCGGTGGCGAGCCCGCCGACCCCGGCCCCGACGACGACGGCCGTGCCCGGGTCGCCGGGTCCGTCGTTGTGCCGTGTGCCCCGCCCGACCTGCCGGTCCCGTTCGTTCTGCATGACACGTTCCCCTCACGTCGGTGCGTCCGGCGAAACGAACCTCCACCACAAGTGTGGTACTACACCTGTGGTACCACACTTGTGGTTAGGCTGCACGCGTGAATCAGGATCGAAGGGACCGGCTGCGGGACGCGGCCGTCGCGGTGCTGGCGGAGGCGGGCGGGCGCGGGCTGACCCACCGGGCCGTCGACACCGCGGCCGGCGTGCCCCCGGGCACGGCCAAGAACTACTTCCCGAGCCGGGACGCCCTGCTGCGGGCGGTCGCCGAGCGGTGCCTGGAGCAGTACCGGGCCCTGGCCGACGCCCTGGCGGGGGCCGGCCCGGGACCCTCCGACCGGGACGCCCTGGCGGCCCTGCTCGCGGGGCTGCTGCGCGACGCGGCCGGGCCGGGGCGGGCGCGCGTCCTGGCCTATCTGGAACTCCAGGCCGAGGCGGCGCGGCGGCCGTGGCTGGCCGCGCTGCTGGACCCGATCGGCGCGGCGGACTTCGCGGCCCACGGCCGTCTGCTGCGCGCGGCCGGGCTGCCGGGCGGGCCGGCGCAGGCCCGGGCCCTCACCCTTGCGATGCACGGGGCGCTGTGGCACCTGCTGGCCGGGGCGCCGGACACGCTGGCCGCCGCCGGGTTGGACGACCCGGAGGCCTTCGCCCGCGGTGTACTGTCCGCGGTCTGCCCGGAACCGGACGGGCCGGAAGCGAACGTGGAGGAGGAGAGATGACCACGCGGCTCGACCGCGCCGTGGGTACGGTCCTGGGCTCGGCCGTCGGCGATGCGCTCGGCGCGCCCTACGAGTTCGGGCCCGCCGGGGAACTGGCCGCACGCGGCGCCGAGATGCGCGGGGGCGGCGGCTGGGACCCGGGGGAGGCGACCGACGACACGCAGATGGCGGTCCTGGTCGGCGAATCGCTGCTGGAGAACGGCGGCCTCGAACTCCCCGACGTCTTCGGCCGGTTCCAGCGCTGGGCGGCGGGAGAGCCCAAGGACATCGGGCTCCAGACGGAGGACGTGCTGACCAGCGGCGCGCCCTGGGATCTGGCGGCCGCACTGCACTTCCAGGTCAACGCCCGGGCGGCGGGCAACGGTTCCCTCATGCGGGCCTCGACCTCGGCGGTGTACTTCGCCGCCGCCGGGCGGGAGGCGACGATGGACGCGGCCCGGCGGATCGCCGCGCTCACCCACGGCGACCGGGCGGCCTGGGAGGGCACGGCCGTGCTGCACGAGCTCGTACGGATCGCCCTGGACGGCGCCGATCCGCTGGCCGGCCTGCCCGGGGTGCTGGCGGCCGTACATCCGGAGCACCGCGAGCGGTACGGCCGGGTGCTGGACCCCGGCTGGTACCCGGGCCTGGCCACCGAGTTCAACGGCGCGGTGTGGCCCTGCCTGGGCTCCGCGGTGTGGGCGCTGCGCACGACCGACGGGTTCGCCGAGGCCGTACGGGCCGCCGTGAACCTGGGCGGGGACACCGACACGGTGGCCGCCGTCACCGGCGCCCTGGCCGGGGCCCGCTACGGCCAGGCGTCGGTCCCGCCGGAGTGGAGCGCCGCACTGCACGTGCCCCTGCCCGGCTTCGGTCCGCGGGTCCTGGACGCGGACGACCTGCGCGAGCTGGCCCGGCGCCTCGCAGAGCCGGGCCGGCCCTGAAGGGGCTGCGGGTCAGCCGGCGACGGCCGCGCCCTCGCCGGCGAGGAGCCGGCCTTCGGCGTACTCCAGTGCGGCGGCGGGGAGGGCCCCTTCGGCACCGCTGAGCAGAACGGTCAGGCTGCCGATGCGCGGCAGCTCCGGTGCGGGGCCGGCGCCGATGCGGCGCAGCGCCTGCACGGCGACGGGCTCGGCGGAGCCGTAGTAGGTGAGCTCGGCCCCGCCGGTGCGCTCCGCGAGGGCGGCGCGGACGGTCGGCTCGACGAGCTCGTAGTGCGTGCAGCCGAGGACGACGTCGGTGACGTCGGCCGGGGTCAGCGCGGCCGCGGCCGCGACGGCCGCGGCGATGGCCGCCTCGTCGCCGGCCTCGACGGCGTCGGCGAGGCCGGGGCACGGCACCTCGGTGACGCACGCGCCGGCGGCGAAGTCGCGGATCAGCCCGCGCTGGTACGGGCTGCCGGTGGTGGCCGGTGTGGCCCAGATCGCCACGCGCCCGCCGTCGGCGGCGGCGGGCTTGATCGCCGGCACGGTCCCGATCACCGGGATCGCGGGCTCCAGCTCGGCCCGGATGGCGGGCAGGGCATGGACGGTGGCGGTGTTGCAGGCGATGATCAGCGCGTCCGGGCGCAGCGCGGCGGCGGCCCGGGCGACACCGAGCGCGCGCCCGGTGAGGTCGGCCGGGGTGCGCGGGCCCCAGGGCATGCCGTCGGGGTCGGAGGACAGGACCAGATCGACGTCCGGGCGGAGCCGTCGCATCGCGGCGGCAGCCGCGAGGAGGCCGATTCCGGAGTCCATGAGGGCGATCTTCACCCGGTCACCTTAATCGACGCGGCCCCGCCGCAGCGGCCGACGGGGCCCGCCTGTGGCCCGCGGCACACCGCCGCCCCCGCTGCCGCCGCCGGTTGCCGCTGCGCGGAGCAGCCCCCACCCCGCCCCCTCTCCCCCAGCTACCGCTGGGAGGTGCCCCCAGAAACCGCGGGATCCGCCCCCGGACCCTCCCCCAGCTACCGCTGGGGGGACCCCCAGCGCCTCAAACGCCGGCGAGGCTGGAATATCCAGCC
>NZ_JBEYXK010000021.1:0-63987 GCF_040645035.1 Streptomyces sp. NPDC046876
GGAGCGCGGCGCGGGCCGGGGGCCGCCGCGGCGCGGAGCCATGCCCCCCCCCACCCCCCCCCCGGTCCCCGGGGCACCGCCCCGGACCCCGGGCCCGACCGCTGCGCGGCGGGCAAGGCCCGCGCCCCGACCCGCCCGCTGCGCGGCGGGCAAAGCCCGGGCGCGCCGTCCTGCGGGCGGGGCGGGGTCCGGGGCGGAGCCCCGGGGAACCGCGCCCCGCGGACCGGACCGGGGTCCGGGGCGCAGGCCCGGGGAACGGGGGAAGGGCGGGGTGGGGCACGACCCCGCGAAGCGGCACCCGGGATCCGGCCCCGGCCCCGCCCCCGTCGGCCTCCGCCCCGGCGGGGGCGGCCCCGTCGGCAGGCTGGGCCGGGCGTGCAGGCCCGCGCCGCGAGCCGGCGTGCGGCGGGTGGAGTCAGGGGCGGTACGGGCGGGCCGGCCAGGCGGCGTCGGCCGGGCGGAGGGCGGTGAGGCCGCCGGGGGCGGCGAGGGCCGTGGCCAGGGCCAGGACGCCGGTGGCGAGGGCGGCGTTGCCGAAGCGGCCCTCCAGGACGCCCCGTACCAGGTCGGCCAGGGGGACGCGGGCCAGTTCCATGTCGGCCTCCTCGCCCTCCCCGGCGTACCGCTCGCCCTCCGCCTCCGAGAGGTCCCGCGCCAGGAAGACGCGGACCGCCTCGTCGGAGCCGCCCGGGGAGGCGAAGAAGTCCACCAGCACGTTCCAGGTCTCCGCCTTGACGTGCGCCTCCTCGTACAGCTCCCGCTGCGCCGCGTGCAGCGGGTTCTCCCCCGGCACGTCCAGCAGCCCCGCCGGCAGCTCCCACAGCCTGTGCCGCACCGGGTGCCGGTACTGCCGCAGCACCAGCACCGCCCCGTCGGCGTCCAGCGCCACCACGCACACGGAGCCGGGGTGCACCTGGTAGTCGCGGGTGGCCAGCGAGCCGTCCGGCATCCGCACCCGGTCCGAGCTGACGGACGTCTTCGCCCCCTGGAACGGGGTCCGGGAGTCGACGGTCTCCCACGACTCGGCGGTGTCTGCGATGCCCATGGCCATGCCCGGTGCCTTTCCACTACACGACTACGACGACGAAACGGCCGGGGCGAGGTGTTCCTCGCCCCGGCCGTCCACCGTATGCGGTCAGCAGCTCACTTGGCGGACTGCTGGCGCTCCACGGCCGCCTTCACCAGGCCCGCGAACAGCGGGTGCGGGCGGGTCGGGCGGGAGCGGAGCTCCGGGTGGGCCTGGGTGGCCACCAGGTACGGGTGCACCTCGCGCGGGTACTCGACGTACTCGACGAGCTTGTTGTCCGGGGAGGTGCCGGAGAAGACGATGCCGGCCTTCTTCTCGAGCTCGCCGCGGTAGGCGTTGTTCACCTCGTAGCGGTGGCGGTGGCGCTCGTCGACGTACGCGTCGCCGTAGACCTCGCGCACGATCGAGCCCTCGGCCAGCTTGGCCGTGTACATGCCCAGACGCATCGTGCCGCCCAGGTCGCCCGCGCCCTCGACGAAGGCGAGCTGCTCCTCCATGGTCGAGATGACCGGGTGCGGGGTGGAGGCGTCGAACTCGGTGGAGTTCGCACCCTCGATGCCCGCCAGGTTGCGCGCGGCCTCGATGACCACGCACTGCAGGCCCAGGCACAGGCCCAGCAGCGGGATCTTGTTCTCGCGGGCGTAGGTGATCGCGCCGACCTTGCCGTTGACGCCGCGGTCGCCGAAGCCGCCGGGCACGCAGATCGCGTCCACGTCACCGAGGACCGCGGCAGCGCCGGCCGGGGTCTTGCAGTCGTCGGAGGTGACCCACTTGATCTGGACGCGGGCCTTGTTGGCGAAGCCGCCGGCGCGCAGCGCCTCGGTCACCGACAGGTAGGCGTCGGGCAGGTCGATGTACTTGCCGACGAGCGCGACCTTGACCTCGTGGTCGGGGTTGTGGACCCGGTCGAGCAGGTCCTCCCACACGGTCCAGTCCACGTCGCGGAACGGCAGGTCGAGCTTGCGCACGACGTACGCGTCGAGACCCTCGGTGTGCAGCACCTTCGGGATGTCGTAGATCGACTTGGCGTCGATCGCGGCGACGACGGCGGCCTCGTCCACGTCGCACATCAGCGAGATCTTGCGCTTGATGGAGGTGGGGACGTCGCGGTCGGCGCGCAGCACGATCGCGTCGGGCTGGATGCCGATGTTGCGCAGCGCGGCGACGGAGTGCTGGGTCGGCTTGGTCTTCAGCTCGCCGGAGGGGCCGATGTAGGGCAGCAGCGAGATGTGCACGACGAAGACGTTGTCGCGGCCGACCTCGTGGCGGACCTGGCGGACGGTCTCCAGGAACGGCAGCGACTCGATGTCGCCGACCGTGCCGCCGACCTCGGTGATGACGACGTCGACGTCCTCGGTCGCCATGCGGCGGATGCGGTGCTTGATCTCGTTGGTGATGTGCGGGATGACCTGCACGGTGTCACCGAGGTACTCCCCGCGGCGCTCCTTGGCGATGACCGTCGAGTAGACCTGGCCGGTGGTGACGTTGGCCGAGCCGTCGAGGTCGACGTCGAGGAAGCGCTCGTAGTGGCCGATGTCCAGGTCCGTCTCGGCGCCGTCGTTGGTGACGAAGACCTCGCCGTGCTGGAACGGGTTCATCGTGCCGGGGTCGACGTTCAGGTACGGGTCGAGCTTCTGCATCGTGACCCGCAGGCCGCGCGCCTTGAGCAGCGCACCCAGGCTGGAGGCCGTGAGGCCCTTGCCGAGGGACGAAGCGACACCCCCGGTGACGAAGATGTGCTTGGTCGTCATGGATTTGGGCGGCATCGCCAAGAGGGGGCTCCCGTGGTCGCGAAGTGAGGTGCGTCCGGCGCCGGCCACCGTCGAACCGGAGGGTCTCAGGGGGCGCCGAAGCTGCGGTTTCGGGGTGCCTGATTCGCACAGGCAGACCACCGGTCCACGGGGTACCAGCCTATCAGCGCCCGGGCCGCTCCGCCTCCGGGCACGCCTGCGGGCACGCCCCGCGACGGCCGCCTGACGGGCTGCTACCGGCCCCCGTACAGCAGGTCCCGGCCAGGTCGTGGCCGGTCGGCGCCATCCTCACCCGTTCGGCCCAGCGCCATTGTCCCGAGACTTCAGGAGATCACTAGGGTGCCGTCATATCCTGCTCGGATATCGCTCCACATCGCCGCCGAGCAGTCCGGCAGACGGCGTAACCCGGCCGCATCCGGAATCATGAGCTCAGTGCGGGGGATCCACACACGGAAGACCGCGCAACCGCGCAATGCAAGCGCCCTTCGGGGCGGACGTGGCCGTTCGACTGGAGAAGCAACGTGTCCGGGCGCATCGAGGATTACGCACTGATCGGAGACACGCAGACCGCCGCCCTGGTCTGCCGGGACGGATCGGTGGACTGGCTGTGTCTGCCGCGTTTCGACTCGCATGCCGTCTTCGCCGGCCTGCTGGGCACCGAGGAGCACGGATTCTGGCGCATCGGCCCGGCCTTCCCCGAGGGGACGCAGGCGCCGCCCGCCGACCGCCGCCGCTACCAGGGCGACACGCTCGTGCTGGAATCCGAGTGGGACACCCCCGACGGCACCGTCCGCGTCATCGACTTCATGCCGCCCCGCGAGGACCACGCTCCCCAGCTGGTCCGCATCGTGGAGGGCGTCAGCGGGCGGGTCCAGGTGCAGTCGGCGCTGCGCATGCGGTTCAGCTACGGGCGCGTCGTGCCGTGGGTGCGCAAGGTGGACGCGCGCACCGTCGCCGTCGCCGGCCCGGACTCGGTGTGGCTCGACAGCGACGCGCCGACGTACGGGCAGGACCTGACGACGTACTCGGACTTCACGGTCGGGCAGGGCGACCGGATCGCCTTCTGCATCAGCTGGCAGGCCTCCCACAAGGGCGCACCGGAGACCCCGGACGCCGAGGGGGCCCTGACCGCGACCACGGCGTTCTGGCGCGAGTGGGTCGACCACTGCACGTACCACGGCCCCTACCGGGAAGCCGTGATCCGCTCCCTGATCACCCTCAAGGCGCTGACGTACGGGCCCACCGGCGGCATCGTCGCCGCACCCACCACCTCCCTGCCGGAGGAGATCGGCGGCGTCCGGAACTGGGACTACCGCTACACCTGGCTGCGCGACGCGGCCATCACCCTCTCCTCGCTGCTGCGCACCGGCTACCGCGAGGAGGCCCAGGCGTGGCGCGAGTGGCTGCTGCGGGCGGTGGCCGGCGACCCCGACAACCTCCAGATCATGTACGGGATCGCCGGCGAGCGGGAGCTCGGCGAGACCGAGCTCGACTGGCTGCCCGGCTACGAGAACTCCCGCCCGGTCCGGGTCGGCAACGGGGCCGCGCACCAGCTCCAGCTGGACGTGTACGGCGAGGTCACCGAGGCCCTGCACCTGGGCCACATGACCGGCCTGGCCCGCAACGACTACGCGTCCGACCTGCAGCTGAAGCTGATCCGCTACCTGGAGGGCCACTGGGACCAGCCGGACGAGGGCATCTGGGAGGTACGCGGCCCGCGGCGGCACTTCGTGCACTCGAAGGTGATGGCGTGGGTGGCGGTGGACCGCACGATCAAGCTGGTCGAGAGCGGGGACGCCGAGGGCCCTCTGGAGCGGTGGCGCGAGCTGCGCGACGAGATCCACCAGGACGTGTGCGAGAAGGGCTACGACAAGGAGCGCAACACCTTCACCCAGTCGTACGGGTCGAAGGAACTGGACGCCTCCCTGCTGCTGATCCCGCAGATGGGCTTCCTGCCGCCGGACGACAAGCGGGTCATCGGCACGATCGAGGCGATCCAGCGCGAGCTGTCCACCCCGGACGGCTTCATCCTGCGCTACCCGACGGCGGGCGAGGAGGCCGGTGTGGACGGCCTCGAGGGCGACGAGGGCGCGTTCCTCGCCTGCTCGTTCTGGATGGCGGACGACCTGGCGATGATCGGCCGTGTCGACGAGGCGCGCCACCTCTTCGAGAAGCTGCTGTCGCTGCGCAACGACCTGGGGCTGCTGGCGGAGGAGTGGGACCCGCGGCTCAAGCGGCAGGTGGGCAACTTCCCGCAGGCGTTCAGCCACGTCCCCCTGATCGACACGGCCCTGCGGCTGACCGCGAGCGGGGCGTACGGGGGCTGACCGGCCGGCGCCCGGCCGCCGCCCGGACGGCGGCGCGGCGGCGCCGCCGCGACGGCGCGCTGGGCAGGCAGAGCGCGCCTACGCTGGAAGGGTCTTCTGCCCTCTCCCGGAAGGGGGGGTCGTCATGGCGCCCCTCTCGAAGGCGGGCGCGGCCCTGACCGCGCTCCGCGAGGACCTGGCAGGCGAGGTCTTCGCCCCCGGCGACCCGGGGTACGACGAGGCCCGGACCGTCTTCAACGCCATGATCGACCGCAGGCCGGCCGTCATCGCGCAGTGCGACAGCGTCGCGGACGTGGTCACCGCGGTGCGGTTCGCCCGGGACCTGGACCTGCCGGTCGCGGTGCGCGGCGGCGGCCACAGCGTCGCCGGGATGGCGCTCAACGACGGCGGGGTGGTGGTGGACCTGCGCCGGATGCAGGAGGTGACCGTCCACCCGGCCGCCAAGGCGGTACGGCTGGGGGGCGGGGCCACCATGGGCCACCTGGACCGCGCCTGCCAGGCCTACGGACTGGCCACCCCGGGCGGCCGGGTCTCCACCACGGGCGTGGGCGGCTTCGTCCTGGGCGGCGGCGACGGCTGGCTGTCGCGCGCCTTCGGGCTGGCCTCCGACAACCTGCTGGGCGTCGAGCTGGTCACCGCCGACGGCACGGTCGCGGAGGCCACGGCCGAGGAGCGCCCCGAGCTGTTCTGGGCGCTGCACGGCGGCGGCGGGAACTTCGGCATCGCGACGGCGCTGACCCTGCGCCTGCACGAGCTGCCGGCCCTGGCCATCGCCATGGTGTTCTGCCTGCCGGAGTACGGGCCCCAGCTGGTCGCCACGTACCGCGAGGTCATCGAGACGGGCCCGGCCGAGACGGGCGGAGCCGCGCTCTACCTCACCGGCCCGCCGGAGGAGTTCCTGCCGGAGCACCTGGTGGGCCAACGGCTGTGCGGCGCGCTGCTGGTGTGCCCCGGACCGGAGGACCGGCTGCGCAAGCTGGCGGAGCCGCTGCTGGCGGTCCCGCACGAGGCGGAGATCGTCACGCCGATCCCGTACGCCGACCTGCAGTGCATGCTGGACGACCCGCCCGGGATGCGGAACTACTGGTCGGCGGAGTTCCTCACCGGCGTTCCGGACGCCTTCGTGGACGCGTTCTGCGCGCTGGGCGAGTCGATGCCGGTCCCTACGGGCACCCAGCACCTGGTGTGGCCGCAGGGCGGCGCCATCGCCGAGGGCGCGGGCGACTGGCCGCTGGCCCACCGGGACGCGGCGTGGGCGGTGCACCCCTTCGGGATCTGGGAGGACCCGGCGGACGACGGGCGGTGCCGGGAGTGGGTCCGGGACGTACGCGCCGGGGTCGCTCCGTGGAGCACCGGCGCGACGTACCTCAACTTCATCGGCGACGAGGGCGCGGAGCGGGTGGCGGCCGGCGTGGGCGCCGGCAACTACCGGCGCCTGGCCGGGGTGAAGCGGGAGTACGACCCGGACAACGTCTTCCGCTTCAACCACAACATCAAGCCGCTGTAGCTCAGGCCAGGGCGGCGATCACCTCCCGCGCCGCCCGCTCGCCCTCGGTGGCCCCGCCCTCCATGAAGCCCTGGAAGTCGTAGCTGCAGTGCTCGCCGCCGATGTGGACGTTGCCCTGCGCGGTGCCCTCGTACTTGGCGTAGCGGTGCAGGTAGCCGGTGGGCCAGTACGAGTAGGCGCCCAGGGAGTACGGGTTGCGGTGCCAGGCGGAGAGCTGGGCCCGTCCGGTCCAGACGGCCTTGGTGCCGGGGAAGAAGGCGTCGACGCCGCTCAGCACGCGGCCGGCGAGGTCGCGTACGTACGGGTCGGCCTCGGTGGCGAAGGGGCTGCCCGGGGTGAGCGCCCCGGCGAGGGAGCCGCCGCCGTACTGGAGCAGGATGCCGCCGCTGCCGGGCTGGACCTTGGTGGTGTCCCAGGTCTGCTGGACGGGCGAGTCGGTGAAGCAGTCGCCTGCGGAGACGCCGGGCCAGGGGCCGGTGCCGCGCCAGGGGCGGGCGCTGAACTGCATGTTGAGCTTGGTGCAGTAGCCCATCCGGGCGTCGCGCAGCAGGTTCTTCATGAGGGGGTCGAAGCCGGCGCCCGTGGTGTCGAGGCGCTGGAGGATCGGCAGGGGCACGCACAGCACGGTGTGGTCGGCGGTGACGGTGCGCACCGCGCCGGAGTCGTCGAAGGTGAGGGTCTGGGTGCCGTCGGCGTTGGCGCGCACGGCGACCAGCTCGCGGCCCATGACCAGCGTGCCGGGGTTCAGGGCGGCGGCGATGGCGTTCGGGAGGCGGTCGTTGCCGCCGGTGATGTGGTAGCGCTCGTTGGACAGGCCCCAGACGTTGAAGTTGCCGGGGTTGGGCTGGTAGCCCATCAGCAGGACCAGGGCGAGGGCGGACTGCGCCTGGGTGTCGGCGCCGTACTCGACGGCGTAGGCCACGTCGATGAACCGGCCGAGCCGGGAGCCGTGGCCGCCGGGGACGCGGGTCTCGATCCACTCGTACAGGGTCATGTTGTCGAGGGCGGTGCCCGCGGGGGTGGAGGAGTTCCAGGAGACCTCGCCGGAGTCCTGGAGGTCGCGGTGCAGGGCCTGGTAGACGGCCTTGAAGTCCTCGTCGGCCTGGGTCCGGGAGTAGTAGCCGCCGTTGAACCAGAGGACCTCCTCCGCCCCGTTGGGGCCGCCGCCGAGGAAGTCCTCGGTGGGCAGGTTGAAGCGGCGGCACAGCTCCAGGATCTTCTTGTGGCTGGTGTCGATCAGCTCGCCGCCGATCTCGGAGGTCTGGCCGTACGCCCAGTGGTCGCGCTGCGTCCACATGCGGCCGCCGACGCGGGCGGGGTTGGCCTCGTAGAGGGTGCAGGGGATGCCCGCGTCCTGGAGGGTGAGGGCTGCGGTGAGGCCGGAGATGCCGGCGCCGACGACGGCGACGCGGACGGGGCCGGTGGGCCGCTTCGCGGGGGCGGGTGCGGGGGCGGCGTACGCGGCGGCGGAGGGGGCCAGTGCGGTGCCGAGGCCGAGGGCGGCGGCCCGGCCGAGGAGTTCGCGGCGGGTGGAGCCGCGGACCTCGGCGGCGGGCAGGCCCAGCCGGCGGGCGGCGGCGTGTTCGGCGGCGAGCCGGCGCAGGGCGTGCATGAGGGGGGTACGGGCCATGGCGGCGGCTCCCTATCGGACGTGCGCGGCGGTCGGGTCGGACGGGGCGGCGGGGGCCGGCGGGGCGGCGGAGCCTTCGCGTTCGGCGGAGTCCTCCAGGACGATCCGGCCGATGATCTCGTAGCGGTCGGGGGCCTTGTGCTTGAGCCAGAAGCCGAGGGCCAGGCCGCCGAAGAAGACCGCGCCGACGATCCAGGGGATCAGCTTGAAGAAGAGGGAGCCGGCGGCGGCGCCAGCCGCGGTCTCCATGTTGAGCACCAGCAGGACCACGACGGCCGTCATGCCGATCCCGCCGAGCAGGGGCGCGGTGAAGGTCCTGAACCAGTGCCGGTCCTCGGGGTGGTTCTTGCGGAAGTAGCCGATGACGGCGAAGGAGCACAGGGTCTGCACGATCAGGATCGCCATCGTGCCGAGGATCGCGAGCAGCGTGTAGAGGTGCAGGTACGGGTCCTGGCCGGTGAGCCAGAAGCCGGCGACGAGGCCGACGGCGATGACGGTCTGCACGACGGAGGCGAGGTACGGGGAGCCGTGGCGGGGGTGCGTGCGGCCGAGGGCGGGGTGCAGGAAGCCCTCGCGGCCGATGGCGTAGAGGTAGCGGGCGGCGCACTGGTGGAAGGCCATGCCGCAGGCGAAGGAGCCGGTGAGCAGCAGCCACTGGAAGGCGTCGACGGCCCAGGCGCCGATGAAGGTCTTGGTCGGGGCGAAGAACAGGTCGAGCGGGCTGGCGGAGGCGGAGAGCGCGACGGACTCGTCGAGCCCGTTGCCGGCGATGGTCATCCAGGAGACGTAGATGTAGAAGAGGCCGACGCCGACGACGGAGATCAGGGTGGCCCGGGGGATGACGCGCTTGGGTTCGCGGGACTCCTCCCCGTACATGGCCGTGGACTCGAAGCCGACCCAGGACCAGAAGGCGAAGAACAGGCCGAGGCCGGCGGAGGTGCCGGTGAAGGCGTTCTTCGGGTTGACCGGCTCGAGGGGGATCCCGTCGGGGCCGCCGCCGGCGAGGAGGACGGCGGTGGCCACCGCGAAGAGGACGGCGATCTCCGCGACGAGCATCACCCCGAGGGCCTTGGCGGTGAGGTTGATGTCGAAGTGGGCGAGGACGGCGGTGACGGCGAGCATGGCGGCCGCGTAGGCGATCCAGGGCAGGTCGACGCCGAGCTGGTCGTGGACGGTGGTCTTGGCGAAGTAGGAGAAGACGCCGACGATCGAGGCCTCGAAGACGACGTACGCGAGGACCGCGAGCATGCCGGAGGCCATGCCGGCGATCCGGCCGAGGCCGTGCGAGATGTACCCGTAGAAGGCGCCGGCGGCGGTGATCCGCTTGGCCATGGCGACGTAGCCGACCGCGAAGACGGTCAGGACGGCGGTCGCGAAGAGGTATCCGGCCGGGGCGCCGGTGCCGTTGCCGAAGCCCACGGCGATCGGGAGGTTGCCGGTCATGGCAGTGATGGGTGCGGCGGTGGCCACCGCCATGAACACCACCCCGACCAGGCCGACGGAGTTGGCCTTGAGCCGCTGGACCTGCGGGGGCCCGGCCGGGGGCGGGGAGGCGGGGGACGGGGCGGGGGATCTGCCGGTGGTGCCTGCGCTCATGGCGACGACCTCGTTCCTGTCGGGAGGGGCGCCACTGTGGCCCGTACGTGATGCACGCCACAATCGGCACGCGGTCCGATAATCTCCTTGGAGAGCCGACGAGTTGTCGGGCCGGAAGGGGGCAACTCGGGCTCCGTGACCGGCCGGTGATGTGCCCGTAACCTCCGCGAGCGGTAGCGTCCCACGCCATGGAGAACCAGGGCGGGATCACCGTTCAGCGGGCGCTCGAGCTGCCCGGGCTGCGCAGCGGGCTGCCGGAGGTCGTCGCCTGCGCCGACCGGCTGGGCCGCACCGTGCGCTGGGTGCACGCGGGCGAGGTGCCGAACATCGCATCCCTGCTCAAGGGCGGGGAGTTGCTGCTGACCACCGGTCTGGGGCTGGGCACCCGGCCCGCCGAGCAGCGGGCCTTCGTACGCCGCCTCGCGGAGCGGGGGATCGCCGCCCTGGTCGTCGAGCTGGGGCCGCGCTTCACCCGGCTCCCGGCGCCCCTCGTCGAAACCGCGCGGGCGGCCGGCCTGCCGCTGGTGCAGCTGCACCGCGAGGTCCCCTTCGTCACGGTGACGGAGGAGGTCCACACCGAGATCGTCAACGGGCACTACGCGCTGCTCCAGCGGGCCGAGGAGGTCCACCGGCGCTGCACCGAGGCCCTGCTCAGCGGCGGCGGGATCCCCCAGGTGCTGCGCATCCTGGCCGACTTCACGGCCAACCCGGTGTTCCTGGAGACCCCCGACGGCCAACTCCTGTACGGGGCGGGCCCGGTGGGCGCCGAGGCCGCTGCCGACCCGCTCCAGGTGTGGGAGGGGCTGCGCGGGCAGCGCGAGGCGGAGCCGTCCGCGCACGCGGTGGTCGTCGACGTCCCCGGCGGCGGCCACGGCACCGGCTCCGTACGGGCCCGGCTCGTGCTGCTCGGGGTCTCGGCGCCGCTGCTGCCGGTGCACCGGATGGCGGCCGAGCGGACGGCCGGCGTCCTCGCGGTCGTGTTGATGCAGGCACGGCAGGAGGAGGAACTCGCCGCCCGCGGCCGCGGCGACTTCCTCACCGACCTGGCCGAAGGCCGCATCTCCGCCGAGGACGCACCGGCGCAGGCGCGGGTGCTCGGCTTCAAGCCGGGGGCGGGGCCGCTGCTGCCGGTGGTGATGCGGCTGTCGACGGACCTCGGGCCGTCGGGTAACTGGGCCGTGCTCGCCCGCGCCGTACTGGAGGAGCTGGCCTCGGTCGGCGTGCCCGTGCTGCTCGGGGTGCGGCCGGTGGAGGGGCGGGTGCCGCTGCTGGTGTCCCTGCGCACCGAATCCGAGCGGACCGCCGTCGCCGACCGGGTCGCGGCCGCGCTGCGGGCCGGGGTGGAACGGGCCGGACTGGACCGGGCCGCCGCCCCGCCGGCCGTGGTGGTCGGCGTCGCCGGCAGCTGGGCCGCCGCCTCCGCCGGGCTGCGGCACGCCGCCGAGACCGCCACCGCCGCGCACGGGCTGCCGGCCCGGCCGTGGTACGACGCGCGGCGGCTCGACATCGACCTGCTGCTGTGGCGGTTGCGGGAGCATCCCGATCTGGCGGCGTTCGTGGACCGGGCGATCGGACCCCTGCGGGTCCACGACGCCGCGTCCCGGCCGCCGCTGCTGCCGACCCTCGAAACGTACCTGGCCCATGCGGGCCGCAAGGCCGAGACCGCGCGCGAGCTGCACCTGAACCGCCAGACCCTGTACAACCGCCTGGCGCGGATCTCTGAGCTGCTGGGCACGGACCTGGACGACCCGGAGACGGTCCTCTCCCTGAGCCTGGCCCTACGAGCCCGCCGCCACGCGCCCTCTTGACGCGCCGCTCGCACCGCGCGGCGCCGGGGGCGCCTTACGGGCTTCGCGGCGCTGCGCCGGACTCCGTCCGGCGGGCGTCGGGCGGCAGCCCGCCCCTGGCTCCCGCTGCGCGGAGCAGTCCCCTCCCCGCCCCTTCCCGAAACCAGGGGCTCCGCCCCGGCCCCGTTCCGGGCGCTTCGCGCCCGGTGCGCTCAAACGCCGCGCGGGCTGGATATTCCAGGCCCGCCGGCGTTTGAGGCGCGGGGTTTGGGGCGGAGCCCCAAGAAACCCGGCTCCGCCGGCCACCGGGCTGCGAAGGGCACGCTGCGCCCAGGGTGCCTGGCAGCCGTTGCCGCCTGTTGTCGGAGCCGGGTCCGGCACATCCAGCCCCGCCGGCGTTTGAGGCGCGGGGTCCGGGGCGGCGCACCGGAAAGCCCGGTCGGCTCCGCCGACGCCCAACGCCCGGCCCGATCGAGGCTTCCGCCGACACCCGGGACGGGGGTCCGAGGACCGGCCCCGGCTGCCCACGTGGCCGGGGCCGGCGCGGGCCGGAGGTGGGGTTACGGCGTCAGGAGGCGGACGCGCTGGTCGCGGAGGTCGTAGCGGGCGGCGGCGACCGCCAGGCGGCCGGCCGCGATCGCCCCGGCGAGGTCCGCCTCGGCGGCGAGCCGCTCCCGCGTCCGCCGGGCGTGCGCGTCGATCGTGGCGGCGACCCGCGCCTCACCGTCCGCGCCGCGGTCGATGGACGGCCGGATCTGGTCGGCGAGGTACTGGATGTGCGCGGGCAGCCGCTCCCCGGTCTCGTCGGCGTGGACCGCGGCGCCCACCGCTCCGCAGGACTGGTGGCCGAGGACCAGCACCAGCGGTATGTGCAGTTCCAGCACCCCGTACGCGATGCTGCCGAGCACCGCCTCGTCCAGCACCTCGCCCGCCGAACGCACGGTCAGCAGGTCGCCGAGCCCTTGGTCGAAGACGAGCTCCGGCGGAACCCGGGAGTCCACGCAGCCGAGCACGATCGCGAAGGGGTGCTGGCCCTGGGTGAGCCGGGTCCGCACGGACGGCGACTCGTTCGGGTGCTGCTGGCGGTACGCGCGCCAGCGCCGGTTGCCCTCGGCCAGTCGGCGCAGCGCCTGTTCGGGGGTGGTGGGCCGGTCGCCGGTGTCCTCGGCGGCCGGGCCGGCCGGGGCGGCGGCGGCCGGGAAGGCGGAGCCGAACGCGAGCAGGGAGCCCGCGGTCGCCGAACCGGCCACGGCGGCGCGCAGCAGACCCCGGCGACTGGTCGCAGGTACGGAAGCTGTCTGAATGTTCGAATCCATCGCGGGACGGTATCCCGCACCCCGGCCCCTCCCGGGGGGAACGGCCGGGGATGGCGGGAAACCGACCGCGATCGGGCTCGAATGAGACTCCCATCTCAGGATGCGGGCGATCGAAGATGCCGGCCCGCGTCAGTCGCCCTTGCGTCGGCGGCCGAACTGCTCGTCCAGCACGGACAGACGCCGCCAGTACTCGTCCTCGTCCATCTCACCTGCCGCGAAGCGCCGCCCCAGGATCGCAATCGGCGAGTTCTCGCCGTGCGCCGCCCCGGGCGCCGACGCGGCCCACGGACCCCGCGGGCCGCGGCCGCCGCGCCACACCGTGCGGCGCAAGGCCGTGACGACGCCGATGACGACGACCGCCCAGACCAGCGGGAAGAAGAGGATCCACGGGCCGGGCCCGCCGTGAGCCAGGGTGTTCATCTCGGTTCAACTCCTCGGACGTGGTTGCCCTGTCACCTCCGAGCCTGGCTCCGGGAGGGTGCCCCGGTCGTCGTACGGGCGGCGGCACCGCCCGTACCCCTCGGGGAGTAGCCGCCGGCGCGGGTCAGCCGAGCCAGCCGGGGCGGACCAGCCCCGATTCGTACGCCAGCACCACCAGCTGGGCCCGGTCGCGCGCGCCCAGCTTGACCATGGTCCGGCTGACGTGCGTCTTCGCGGTCAGCGGGCTCACCACCAGGCGGCGGGCGATCTCGTCGTTGGACAGGCCCATGCCCACCAGGGCCATCACCTCCCGCTCCCGCTCGGTCAGCCGCTCCAGCCCCTGCGCCGCGCCGGGGGCCTTGGAGCGCGCCGCGAACTCCGCGATGAGCCGGCGCGTCACCCCGGGCGACAGCAGCGCGTCGCCCGCCACCACCGCCCGTACGGCGCGCAGCAGTTCGTCCGGTTCGGTGTCCTTGACGAGGAAGCCGGAGGCGCCGGACCGGATCGCCTCGAAGACGTACTCGTCGAGTTCGAAGGTGGTCAGCACCACCACCTTCACGGCGGCCAGTTCCGGGTCGCCGGTGATCTCGCGGGTGGCGGCCAGGCCGTCGCGCACGGGCATCCGGATGTCCATCAGGGCGACGTCCGGGCGCAGTTCGCCGGCCCGGCGCACCGCTTCGGCGCCGTCGGCGGCCTCGCCCACGACCTCCATGTCCGGCTGCGCGTCGAGCAGGGCGCGGAACCCGGCCCGGACGAGCTGCTGGTCGTCGGCGAGCAGGACGCGGATCACCGGTCCTCCTCCCCGGGCGCTGCGGGTACGGGGCCGGGCTCCGGCTCGGGGAGCGGGAGGCGGGCCAGCACGCGGAAGCCGCCGTCCGGGCGGGGTCCGGCCGTGACGGTGCCGCCCTGGGCCGCGGCCCGCTCCCGCATTCCGGTCAGGCCGGTTCCGCTGCCGCCCGCGTCGCCGCCGGTGGCGGGGCCGTCGTCGTCCACCTGCAGTTCCAGTGTGCACGGGCCCGGCGGGCGGCCGATGCGGATCCGGGCGGTCCGCGCCCCCGAGTGGCGCACGACGTTCGTGAGGGCCTCCTGGAGGATCCGGAAGGCGGCGAGGTCCGCACCCGGCGGCAGCCCGCGGCTGGCTTCCTCCCCCTCGACGCGGACCGTGAGCCCGGCCGCGGCCGCCTGCTCGACCAGCTCGGGCAGCCGCCCCAGCCCGGGGGCGGGCGTCCGGGGCGCCTCGCCGGGGGCGCGCAGGGTGTCCAGCACCTGCCGGACCTCGCCGAGCGCCTCCCTCCCGGCCGCCCTGATCGCGATCAGCGCGCTGCGGGCCTGCTCGGGGTCGGTGTCGAGGAGCGCCAGGCCCACGCCCGCCTGCACGTTGATGACGGAGATGCTGTGGGCCAGTACGTCGTGCAGCTCGCGGGCGATCCGCAGCCGCTCCTCGTCCGCCCGGCGCCGCTGCGCCGCGGCCCGCTCGGCCCGGTCGCGGGCCCACTGCTCGCGGCGTACGCGCACCAGCTCGCAGGCGGCCAGCACGGCGATCGCCCAGGCGGTGACACCGGCCTCGGCGCTCCACGGGAGCGGGCCGTCCCCGGCCGGCGGCAGCGATGCGTACAGCCGGTGCGCGATCAGCAGGTGCCCGGCCCACAGCGCCCCGACCGCGGCCCAGGCGGCGTGGCGGTGCCCGGAGCCGACGGCGGCCAGGCAGGCCACGGCGACGCTGACGACGACGGGGCCGTACGGATAACCGCCCGCGAGGTAGGCGAGGGTGACGGCACAGACCCCGTACAGCACGGCCACCGGGTACCGGTGGCGCAGCAGCAGCAGCGCGGGGCCGAGCAGCAGCAGGGCCCGCCCGAGGACCCCGAGCGGCTCCCGCTCCGGCTGGAGCTGCTGCGCCCAGCCGCTGCCGGCCTGTGCGAGCACGGCCACGGCCAGGGAGGACCGCCACGGCAGCCCGCCGCCCGCGCCGGCCCGCTCCACCCGGTGCCGCTCCCGCCGCCACTCCGCCATGCGGCCACGCTAGTGCCGTGCCCGAGCCCCCGTCGTCCGCCGCACGGGGCGACCCCCCGTACTCCCTGCGGAGTACTCGACACCGGTCGTCGAGGCGGCGCTGCCGAAGCTGTCGCCCGGGGGTCAGCCCCGCAGGGTGGCGATGGCCTTCTCGATACGCCGTCGGCGCGTCTCGGGCTTCTTCGCGCTCTCGATGGCGCGCACGTGCTCGCGCCTGTGGCTGTACGCCAGGTTGTCGTAGGCGGCGCGGGCGTCCGGGTCCTCGTCCAGGGCCCGGGCGAAGTCCGCAGGCTCGACCACGACGCGCGGCTCGGTGTCGAGCTCCAGCTCGACGTCGACCTCGTCGCCGATCGCAACACCCGCGGCCCGCCGGTTGGCGTTGCTGAGGCCGAGCAGGTGGCGGCCGCGCAGGAGGGCGACCCGGCTCTTCCAGGAATGCCCGTTGACCGTGATCGTCACCGGCGGCCGCGCGCCCGCGCCGAGCGCCGCCACCACCTCGGACGGAACTTCCAGACCCCGCATGGGCTCGGGGGGCTCGACGCAGGCCCGAAACTTCATGATCTCCTCCTGTTCGTCCTGCCGGTTCCACCGCGGATCCTGTGAGACCAGGAGCGCGGCTACTCCGCGTAGGGCTGGTCGTCTCCCCGGGCGCTGTAGCCGAGACTCCAGATGTAGCCGTCCGGGTCGGCGAAGGTGCCGCCGTACCCGCCCCACGGCAGAGCGGCGGCCGGCTTGAGCACCGTGGCGCCGGCCTTCTCGGCCTCCGCCATGATCTCGTCGACCCGCGTCTCGCTGCGGACGACATAGGTCAGGACCAGTCCGCTGAAGCCGCTGCCTTCCCCGTCCGTGCCCACCTGGTCGGCCAGGCCTTCGCGGCTGTAGAAGCCGACGGGCGAGGCGCCGTCCGATTCGAAGAACACCGAGATGCCGAAGTCGCTCTTGACCTTCCAGCCGAGCCCCTCGGTGTAGAACTGCTTGGCCCGGTCCATGTCCCGGACGCCGAGGAGGATCGAGCTGACGTGCGCCTTCATGTCTTGCTCCTTGCGCTGTGGATGTGTGGGTGCCGGACATCTGGTTCGCCGGTCAATCGGTATGGCAGGGCCGCGAGTTAGGACGGCCTGTGGCGAGCGGCGCGGTGGTGATGTCCATGGCGAGAAGGCTAGGGGCGGCTCCGTGAACCGCGCTTCTCGATTTCTGATCGATCCCGATATCCCCGGCGGCCGGCCGCGCGGGGAGGGGTGTGGTGGAGCGGGCCATCTTTCGGGGCCGGAGAGTGGTGGGCGGCGCCATGGGCCGCGGGGGGCCCGGCTTTCTAGGGTTCGGGCATGGATAGCCAACTTGCTTCTCTGCGGGGACGTACCGCGCTGGTGACCGGCGGTGGCAGCGGCATCGGCCGGGCCTGCGCGGTCGCTCTGGCCGAGGCGGGCGCCGAGGTCCACGTGGCCGACGTCCACGCGGACTCCGCGCACGCCGTGGCCGCCCTCGTGGGCGGTCAGGCGCACGTCGTGGACCTGTCCGACCCGGCCGCTGCCGATCGGCTGCCCGCCGCCGTCGACGTCCTGGTCAACAGCGCCGGGCTGCAACACGTCGCGCCCCTCACGGACTTCCCCGTGGAGCGCTTCACGCTCATCCAGCAGGTGATGGTCACCGCGCCGTTCCTGCTGCTGCGCCGCACGCTGCCGCACATGTACGCGTCGGGCTGGGGCCGGGTGGTGAACATCTCCAGCGTCCACGGGCTGCGCGCCAGCGCCTACAAATCGGCCTACGTGGCCGCCAAGCACGCCCTCGAGGGGCTGAGCAAGGTCGCCGCGCTGGAGGGCGCCCCGTACGGGGTGACGAGCAACTGCATCAGCCCCGGCTACGTCCGCACCCCGCTGGTGGAGGCCCAGATCGGGCAGCAGGCCGCCGCCCACGGGATCAGTCCGGGCGACGTGGTGAAGGACGTGCTGCTGACCCGGTCCGCGATCCGGCGGCTGATCGAGCCCGAGGAGGTGGCGGCGACCGCGCTGTGGCTGTGCGGGCCGCACACCGGGCACGTCACCGGCAGCTCCTTGTCGCTGGACGGGGGGTGGGCCGCCACCTGAGCGGTCGGGCGGCGACCGGCGTTCACCCGTGCGCCTCGAGAAATTTCCTACCGACCGGTAGACATGTGGCGTGATCTTGCGGATTCTGGCCGCGTACATGCCAAATCCCGCCACGAGGAGCGCCCCCACATGCGCAGCCGCCGCACCCGCAACAGCAACCGCACCTCCGTCCGCACCCTCGGAGCCGCCACCGGCACGGCGGCGGCCACCGCCGTGCTGCTGCTCGGCCCTGCCGCCTCGGCCGAGGCCGCCCCTGCCGCCACCGCCGCGACCGCGACCGCGTCCGCGTCCGCGCCCGGTGGCAACGCGGCCCTCCTCGGCATCGACTACGCCACCTGGAAGCGCGACGTCGCCGCCGTCATGGCCCCGGCCCGTCCGTACGTCGAGCAGCGCATCGCACAGTCCCCCGCGGGCGAGAAGCCCGCGATCGTGCTGGACATCGACAACTCCTCGCTGGAGACGGACTTCCACTGGTTCTGGACCGTCCCGACGCCGGCGATCGCCGAGGTCCGCGACCTGACCCGGTACGCCAACGAGCACGGCGTCGCGATCTTCTTCGTCACCGCCCGCCCCGGGATCATCGCCTCCCTCACCGAGCGCAACCTCAAGCAGGTCGGCTACCCGGTCTCGGGGCTGTACGTCCGGGACCTGCCGGACCTGTTCCAGGAGGTCAGCGCGTACAAGACGGCCAAGCGCGCCGAGATCGAGGCCCGCGGCTACACGATCATCGCCAACATCGGCAACAACCAGAGCGACCTGGTCGGCGGTCACGCCGAGCGCACCTTCAAGCTGCCGGACTACAACGGCAAGCTCTCCTGACCCTCCCGCGCCGGGGCCGCCGCCGCCCGGCTACGACTCCAGGTAGCGCAGGACCGCCAGGACGCGCCGGTTGTAGTCGGGCCCCTGTTTCAGGTCCAGTTTGTCGAAGACCGCGTTGAGGTTCTTCTCCACGGCGCTCAGCGAGATGTGGAGCTGATGCGCGATGGCCGTGTTGGTGCGGCCCTCGGCCAGGGCTTCGAGAACGCTGCGTTCGCGCGGCGTGAGGCGGGCCAGCGGGTCGGTGTGCGTGGTGCGGACCAGCAGGCGGCGCACCACCTCGGGGTCGATGGCCGCGCCGCCGGCCCGGATCCGCTCCAGGGCGTCGAGGAACTCGTCGACCTGCGCGACGCGGTCCTTGAGCAGGTAGCCGACCCGGTCCGCGCCGGCGGCGAGCAGCTGGGCGGCGTACGTGTGCTCGATGTGCTGGGAGAGCACGAGGACGCCGACCCCGGGCCGGCGCTCGCGGATCTCCAGGGCGGCCCGCAGCCCCTCGTCGGTGTGGGTCGGCGGCATCCGGATGTCCAGCACGACGACGTCCGGTTGCCGCTCCCGCATCTCCTCCAGCAGCGACGCCGCGTCCCCGAACGCGGCCGGAACCTCGTGTCCTTCCTCGACGAGCAGCCGTACGAGGCCCTCCCGCAGCAGGGCCGAGTCCTCGGCGATCATCACGCGCACGGCAGCTCCGCGGTCACGGTGGTCGGTCCCCCCCCGGGGGGCTGTCGATGTGCAGGGCGCCGTCGAGGGCGGCCACCCGGGTGCGCAGGCCGCCGAGCCCGCTGCCGGCGGGGTCGGCGCCGCCTTTGCCGTCGTCCTCGATGCGGACGGCCAGGACGGCGCCGCTGCGGACGACCCGTACGGCGATGGCCGAGGCCCCGGAGTGCTTGGCCGCGTTCGTCACGGACTCCGAGACCACGAAGTAGGCGGCGGTGGCAAGGGGTTGGGGCAGCTCGCGGCCGCCGGTGTCGTACGCGGTCCGTACGGGGATCACACAGCGTGCGGCCACCCCGCCCAGCGCCTCCTCCAGGCCCAGGCTGTCCAGCGCGGCCGGGTAGACCCGCCAGGCCACCTCCCGCAGTTCCGTCAGGAGCTCCTGGGACTCCTGGTGCGCCTGGCGCAGCAGCACGAGGCCGGCGGCCCAGCCGGCGATACCGTCCGCGGGCTGCTCCGGCAACGGTGCCGCTGCCGCCGCCGATGCCGCGACGGACCACTGCGACAGCGACGATGCCGACGAGAGGGCGGGGTGCATGTGCGCCTCCAAGGGGGGCGGGATGGCCGTCCGGGGCAGCTTCCCCGGACTCCCTCCAACCTAGGAACCGCAGTTCAGGGCCGGTATGGGGGTTTCCGCCCGGCCGGGTGGGGCTTCCCGCGCCCCGCACCGTGCGGGAAACCGCACCCCGCCCACGGTGGTCAGTCGAGCAGTGCCGTGAGGCGCCGGGCGAAGTCCCGGGGCTCCTCGACGGCTCCGAGGTGTCCGCCCGGGAATTCGACCAGCGCGCAGTCCAGCAGGTCTGCGAGGCGCACGGCCGGACCGTACAGCGGCAGCTGGTGGCGCGAGTCCCGGCCCACTGCCAGGACGAGCTTGCCGGCGACCGCGCGCAGGGCGGGTAGGTCCGGGATGCTCGACGAGAACGGGCACAGGACGTGCTCCAGGAAGACCGGCATGTTGGCGTACATCCGGTGGGCCATCGCCTGGATCTCCGGGGCCGGTTCGGCGGGCTCGGCGGGCTCGGCAGAGTCGGCGGACTCTGCGGGCTCTGCAGGCTCTGCGGGCTCGGCGGGCTCGGCGGGCTCGGCGGGCTCTGCGGGCTCTGCAGGCTCTGCGGGCTCTGCGGGCTGCTCCCCCTTGCCCGCGTGCCGGTCCTGCCGGTCGCGCCCGGCGTCGAGTCCCTCGCTGAACCGGGCCATGGCCGCGGCGACGCCCTCGGAACGGGCCGTGTCCCGCACGTCCGCGAAGAGCGCGCGGTGCGGGGCGGGGTCGTCCAAGAGCTCCAGCAGCGGCGGCTCGTGCGCGATCAGGCGGCGTACCCGCCCGGGGTGCCGGGCCAGCAGGTCGACCGCGGTGATGGCACCGGAGCTGCAGCCCATGACGAACGCCTCCCCCTCGGGCGAGAGGTGTTCGAGCAGCCGGCGGGCGTCATCGCTCCAGACCGGGAGCTCCTGGTCGGCCGGCGGGCCGTCGAGCCGGCTGCGGGACATGCAGCGCTGGTCGTAGGACACCACGGTGTAGCGGTCGGCGAGTTCCGCGGTGAGGGCCGCGTACATCCCGGCGTCGCCCGCGCCGCCGGGTATCAGCAGAAGGAGCGGTCCGCTCCCCTGGACCTCGTAGTGGAGGGTGGCGCCGGGGACGTCGAGCGTCCCGGTGGTCGGCGTGTGCGCGCGGGTGTGCGTGTGCGTGCCGGCGTGCGTGTCGTGCGTGTGGGTCACTTGCTCACTGACTCCCCGTCGAAGGCCCGGTAAGGCCTGGTGGTGGTTGGGCCGCCGGCTCATCCGGCCGCGCCCGCGGACGCGTCGTCCTCGCCGTCCCCCGGCCAGTTCTCCAGCAGCCGGTGGAGGGCGTCGAGCGAGCGGGTCCAGGACTCCGCCACGGGGCGCGAGTGCCCGAAGCCGCCCGAGAGTTCGAGGTGGACGTAGCCGTGGAACGTGCTGCGCAGCAGGCGGCCGGCGTCGGTGAGGTCCGGCTCGGTCAGGCCGTAGGCGCGCAGCATGCCGTACGTCAGCTCGACGCTGCGGCGGAAGCCGACGGAGTCGGCGACCTCCTCCGGGGCGAGCTGCATCTGCGTGGCCGCGTAGCGGCCGGGGTGGGCGAGGGCGTAGTCGCGGTAGGCGTCGGCGAAGGCGACGAGCGCCTCCTTGCCGGCGCGGCCCGCGACGGCGGCGGCGATGCGCTCGGTCATCTCCTCGGACGCCAGCAGGGCGATGCGTACGCGCAGCTCGCGCAGGTTCCGCACGTGCGAGTACAGGCTGGCGTCCTTGACGCCGAAGTGGCGCGCGAGCGCCGACACCGTGACCTTCTCCAGGCCGACCTCGTCCGCCATGACCGCGGCCGCCTCCGCCAGCCGGGCCACGGTGATTCCTGCGCGCACCATGCGACTGCCTCCCGCTTCCTAGGACCTCTAGTTTTGAACCTAGCACATCAAGTAAAACCCCTACCGGAACAAGGCGACGGTTAGACTTGCGGCCGCGACGAAGAGGAGTCCCCATGAGTCAGCCCCAGCCGGCGGACGACGAGACCTGGAAGGGCAAGGGCGTCGCCCTGCGCGCCTTCTTCTACATCTTCGGCACCCACTTGTTCGCCGGATTCGTGTGGCTGCTGTTCTACCTGGGCGATCACGCCCAGAAGTGAGCCGTTCAGGACCTCTCGCACCGCGCCCGGGCCGGGCCGCTGGGCCATCCGCATCACAGCCCGTCGAACGGGGGTGAGCCGGGCCGCGAGGCTGGAAGGGATCCTCCGAAGCCCCCGGTCCGCACGGCCGGCGCGGCCACGCGGTGATCCTGCTCTGCGCGAGGGAGTCTGCTTCATGGTCGGGAAACTCGAGGAGACCGTAGCCCTGGTGACGGGGGCGTCCAGCGGCATCGGACGCGCCACGGCCCTGGAGCTCGCGCGCGAGGGCGCCGCGGTGGCGCTGGTAGGGCGGCGCGAGGACCGGCTGATGGATCTGGCGGCGGAGATCGACGGCGCGGGCGGCACCAGCCTGGTCGTGGCGGTCGACGTCAGCGACGAGGCGGGCGCGGCCGAGGCGGTGCACCGTACCGTCGAGGCGCTCGGGCGGCTGGACACGCTGGTGAACAACGCGGGCCTGATGCTGCTCGGCCCGGCCCCGGGAGCGGATCTGGCGGACTGGCGGCGCATGGTCGACACCAACCTCCTGGGCCTGATGTTCTGTACGCACGCGGCGGTCCCGCACCTGGTCAAGGCGGCTGCCGCGGGGCCGAGACAGGTCGCCGACGTGGTCAACGTGGGCTCGCTGTCGGGCCGGATGGCCTTCGGGATGTCCGCGGTGTACTGCGCCACCAAGTTCGGTGTCGGCGCCTTCAGCGAGGCGCTGCGCCAGGAGCTGGCGCTCCAGCACGTCCGCGTGTCCGTGGTGGAGCCGGGAAGCGTCGACACCGAGCTGCGCGGGCACAACCCGCAGGCGGTGCAGGAGCTGCTCGCGTCGCACCTCGGCCGGATCGAGCGCCTCGGCAGCGAGGACGTCGCCGAGGCGATCGGCTACATCGTGACCCGCCCCCGGCACGTCGCCCTGGCCGAGCTCCTGATCCGCCCCACCGAACAGGTCTGAGACGGCGCCCCCGCCGAACCCGGGGGCGCCGTCCTCGCTACGGGGCCGCCGGCAGCGGCGGGGTGGGCAGCGGGCTGCCGTCGCGGGCGGCCGCGGTCATCACCAGCAGGGCGTCGGTCCAGCCGAGCGGGGCCACGGACGACGGGTTGCCGGACCCGTTGACGGTTTCGGGGAGTTCGCCCAGGCCGTTGCGCTTGGACAGCACCCAGTCCAGCACCCGGTCGGCCTTGGCCGCGTCGGCGCCGCCCAGGTGCGCCCAGGTCAGCGCGAAGAAGGTGGTGCTGGCGGTCCAGGCGTACGAACCCCAGCTGAATCCGGGGTCGTTGCCGGGCGAGAGCCCCCCGTTCGGCAGCAGCAGCGCCTGGTACGTGGAGTCCAGTGCGGCCCGCAGGCCGGCCGGGGCCGGGTTGAACGGGGGCCCCATGAACGCCGCCGCGCTGTCGCGGCCGTGGGCGCCGTCGGCGGTGCGCGGGTAGCCGCGCGGGGCGAAGGAGGCGGCGATACCGCCGGCGAGCTTCCGGGCCGCCGCGGTCCAGCGGTCCGCGTCCTCGCTGCGGCCGAGCCGGGTGGCGAGGTCGGCGGCCGCGTCGAGGCCGGCGAGCAGCGGTGCGGCCGTGCCGATGTTGGGGGCGTCCGTCGGCAGTTCCCAGTAGTCGGGGGAGGCGGGCGGCAGCCCGTCGGCGGTGAGGGAGCCGGCGGCGCGGTCGGCCGCCCCGGCGACCATCGGGTACAGCGCCCGCAGCCGTTCGTCCCGGTCGCCGCCCGGTGCCTGCCGGTACCACTGCCAGGTGGCCCAGGGCACCCAGCCGTTGGCGTCGAGCTGCCACTTCCGGTCGTCCGGGGGTCCGCTGCCGTCGAGCTTCGTACGGGCCTCCCAGGTCCCGTCGGCGCGTTGCGTGCCGGCGTCGTACGTGAGGATGCGGTACGCCTCCTCGTCGTGGCCGGTGGCCGCGAAGGCCACGGCGGCGAAGGCCCCGTCCCGCGGCCACGAGTACTCCCAGGCCGGTGACCAGCCTGCGGCGAAGGCCCCGTTGGGGCGCAGCAGGGCCCGCATCGACAGCAGCGCCCGTTGTACGGCGGCCCGCCGGGCCGGGTCCGTGCCGGGTACGCGGCCTGCGGCCAGCCAGGCGCGGCTCTCGTCGATCCGGGCGAGCGCGCCGGGGTCGTCGGCGGGGACGACCGCCGACGCGGAGGCGCCGGAGGGCAGGTGGCGCCAGCGGCCGGACGGCAGGCGCAGGACGTTGCTGCCTTCGACGTAGGAGGCGCCGACCGCGAAGGAGGGTGCGACGGCCTCGACGGCGGTGCCGTTGGAGAGGAGTCCGGCGGTGCGGGCGGCGAGTGCGGTGGCGGGCACGTAGCACGGCTCGCTCTCGCCGCAGCGCGCGCTGCCGGCGGGGTTGACGTGGAAGGCGAGTCGGTTGGTCTCGGCGTGCCAGCCGCCCCAGTACGCCTTGTCGTAGTTCCAGCTGGTCAGCGAGGCGGGTACCGGGTTCTTGGTGCCGTACCAGGCGATGGCCTTGTTCTCGGTGGTGGTGGCCTGGAGGTGCAGGTAGTAGGAGGTGCCCGGGGTGACGTCGGCGGTCAGCGGAAACTCCAGCCAGCCGGCTCCGGCCCCGCCGAGCGAGGCCAGGGTGACGGTGCGGGTGGCGAGTGCGGTCGCGGGGTCCGCCTTGTCGCGGCGGATCTGCGCGGTGATGCTGCCGGTGGCGGCGGCGCTGGCGAGGTAGACGCTGATGCGGGAGATCCGGCTGCTGGCGACGGTGAACGCTTGGGCGGCCGCGTTGTTCGTGGACTTCACGCTGAACAGGGCGGTCCCGTGCTGGGGCTGGCCGTCGTACGGGGTGGCCGCGGCGGCCGGCGCCGGGGCGGAGGGGGCCACGGCGGGGGCGGCCGGTGGGGCGGGTGCGCCGGGCGCGGCCGGCGCCGCCAGCAGCGTCGCGGACAGCAGGGCGGGGAGCACGGCAGGGAGGACGCCCGTCGGGTACGGCATGTGGTGCGGCCCTTCCTCTGGCGGGGAGTGGGCTCACCACTGTGCCCGCCGCGTACCCCGGCGGGGCGCCGGCCGGGCGTGTCCCACCCGCGGAGGGCGGTGATTCCATCCGATGGTGTGACGCGCCCGTCAGGAGCCGTCCTCCTCGGCGGCGTTCGAGCGTCCCGTGGCGTGCAGCAGGCACCGGGCGGTGGCGTGCAGGTGGTCGAGGACGTCGGGGTCGGCGTCGAGGGTGTAGGACCAGTCGGAGCCCAGGCCGGCCAGGGTCCGTGCGATGCGGGTGAGGGAGTCGTCGGAGGCGTCGACGAGGCAGGTGTCCGCGTCGAGCGGGCGGATGCGGCCGACCAGGCCCCGGGTCCGGGCGCGGATGCGGTCGGCGGGGGCGCGGACGGTGGCCAGGGCCCGGTGGCGGGTGGGCGCGGCGGACAGGCGGGCGGCGACGAAGGCCGCGGGGTCGTCGCCGGGCACGGGCCGCGGCGGGACGCGGCGGCCGGTCGGGGTGGGGCGGGTGATGCGGTCGAGGCGGAAGAGGCGCCAGTCGGACCGCTCGGTGTCGTGGGCGAGGAGGTACCAGAGGTCGCCGGAGGCCACGAGGTGGCAGGGCTCGGCGCGCCGTGCGGCGGCGGCGCCCTGGCGGGTGGTGTAGTCGAAGGCGATCACCTCGTGGTCTCGGCAGGCGGTGGCGAGGGCCGCCAGGAGGGCCGGGTCCGCCCGGGGCCCGCGGGTCTCCCAGGCGATACCGGTGAGGGAGCCCTGCAGGGCGGTGACCCGGCCGCGCAGCCGGCGCGGGAGGACCTGTTCGAGCTTGGCCAGGGCCCGCAGCGCGGTCTCCTCGATGCCGGTCAGGCCGCCGGCGGCGGTGCTCAGGGCCACCGCGACGGCCACGGCCTCGTCGTCCTCCAGGAGCAGCGGCGGCAGGTCGGTGCCGGAGGCGAGGCGGTAGCCGCCGGCGTGGCCGCGGGCGCTCTCGACGGGGTAGCCCAGGTGGCGCAGCCGGTCCATGTCGCGGCGCACCGTGCGGACGGTCACCTCCAGGCGTTCGGCCAGGTCGGTGCCCGACCACTCCCGCCGGGTCTGCAGCAGGGACAGCAGCCGCAGCATGCGGGCGGTCATCTCGCTCGTCATGCGGTCCACTCTGCCCGAGTCAAAGGACAGCTGCTGTCCTGAAAGGCCCCTACCGTGGACGAGGTCCGCACGAACAAACAGGGCGGAAAGCAACGAAAGCGGAGGTTTCCCATGAAGATCGCAGTGCTCGGTACCGGCGGCGGTGGCCGCGCGCACGCCGCCAGGCTGGTGGAGCTCGGCCACGAGGTGTTCGTCGGCACCCGCGACCCCGAGGCCACCCTGGCCCGGACCGAGCCGGACATGATGGGCAACGTGCCCTTCGGGAACTGGCTGGCCGAACACCCCGGCGTGACGCTGCTGACGTTCGGCGAGGCCGCGGCCGCCGCTGACGAGGTGGTCATCAGCGGCATCGACGGGCACAGCGCCGTCGCCGCCCTGTCGGCCATCGCGGAGCCCCTCGCGGGCAAGACGCTGATCGACTACGGCGTCCCGTACGTCTACAACCCCGATGCCGAGCACCCCTGGCCCACCCCGTGGGGCGTCATGCCGAAGCTGGACCCCTGCGACACCGACAGCCTCGGGGAGCGGATCCAGCGCGCCCTGCCGCGGACGAAGGTGGTCAAGGCCTTCGTGACGCAGGAGCAGGAGACCGTCGTCGACCCGGCGGCCGTCTCCGGCGAGCACACCATGTTCGTCGCCGGCGAGGACGACGCTGCCAAGCAGCACGCCAAGGACCTGCTGGAGGCGTACGGCTGGAGCGACGTCCTCGACCTGGGCCCGCTGGTCTGCGCCCGCGGCATGGAGATGTACGCCCATCTGCACAGCGCGATCGGCTTCGCCCTGGGCTTCGGCACCCCGTTCGGCATCAAGGTCGTGCGCTGACCCATGGCCGAGCCCTTGTCCGCCCCTCTGTCCGCGCCCCTGTCCGCGCCCCTGCCCGCGCCCCTGCCCCTCCCCTCTCGCCTCCCCCGCATCACCGGCGCCGAGCGGCGCGCCCGCCTCGTGCAGCGGCACCGGCTCGCGCCCTCCCTGCGGGTGGAGAGCGCCGAGGCGGTGGCGCAGGCCCTGGTCGGCCTGCACGCGACCGACCCCGCGACCGTGTTCCTCGCCGCGGCCGCCCGGATGCAGGCCCCGACCCCGGCCGCCATCGACCGCTCCCTGTACGACACGGGTGGCGCGGCCGGCGGCCCCGTCCTGGAGCGGATCCGCTGCATGCGCCGCACCATGTTCGTCGTCCCGGCGGACCTGGCCCCGGCCGTGCAGTCCGCCACCACGGGCCCGGCCGCCGGACGCCACCGCACCGAGACCGCCGCCCGGCTGCACCGGGAGCTCGGCTGGGACGAGCAGCGCTGTGCGGCCGTGGAGCGGGCGGTGCTCGAGGCGATCGCGGCGCGCGGCCGGGCCACCGCCGCACAGCTCGCCGCCGACGTCCCCGCGCTGCGCGAGCAGTTGGTGGTCTCGCCCGGCAAGCCGTACGAGTCCCGCCAGCGGGCCGGTACGCCGGTCCTCGGCGTACTCGCCGCCGAGGGCCGGATCCGGCGGGACCGGCCGGCCGGCTCCTGGACCTCCATGCAGTTCCACTGGGCGCCGGCCCGGCCGCTGCCGCGCCTACCCGCCGCCGAGGCGCGGGCCGTGCTGGCCCGGCACTACCTGGGGGCGTTCGGCCCCGTCACGGTGGACGACATGAAGTGGTGGACCGGCTGGACGCTGACCGACACCCGCAAGGCCCTCGCCGCCACCGCGGCCGTGGCCGTCGCCCTCGACGACTCCCCCGCCCCCGGCTACCTGCTGCCCGAGGACCTGGACGCCCCGCACCCGGCCGCCGTCGAGCCCGCGGCCGCGCTGCTGCCCGGCCTGGACCCGACGGCCATGGGCTGGCGGCACCGCGCCTGGTACCTCGACCCCGAGCACACCGCGGAGCTTTTCGACCGCAGCGGCAACATAGGCCCCACCGTGTGGTGGAACGGCCGCATCATCGGCTCCTGGGCCCAGGCCGCGGACGGCCGGATCCACCACCACCTGCTGACCGACCCCGGCCGCGAGGCCCGCGCCGCCGTGGAGGCGGAGACCGCCCGCCTGACCGCCTTCCTCGGCGACACCCGCGTCACCGCGTGCTACCGCACCCCCCTGGAACGGCACCTGGCCGCCCGCACGGGCACACCCGCGACCACAGCCCCCTAGACGAATGCGCTGCCGGTGTTGTGCAGCATCCGGCGCAGGACCTTCAAGGTGGTGACGTAGTCGGCGTCGTCGATGCCCTCGTGGATCCGCTCGCGGATCGCGGGGGCGTGCTGCTTGAGGCCGGCGCGGGCCGCCTCGCCCTCCTCGGTGATCCACAGCCGCTGCTCGCCGTCGCGGGTCAGCCAGCCGCGCTCCAGCATGACCTCGGCCTCGGCGTCCAGGTCGTCCTCCGGGCGCAGGTAGCTGCTCATGGCCCGGCGCAGTTCGGCGACGGTCATGCCGCGGCCGTCGGCCGAGAGGTCGTCCCGCGAGAGGTTGCGCAGCACCCAGTACTGGGGCTGGGTGAAGCCGAGTTCGGCCTGCCGGTCGCGGGTGAACGCGATGAGCGCCTCGTAGGCCAGTCCGGTCCAGTACGCCGCCGGCTGGGCTGCGAGTTCGGCGTCGGAGATCTGTCGGGTCGTCATGTCGGCCCCCTGTGGGTGATCGTCGGTGCGATGCGGCCACCGTAGGACCTGGAGTTTGGTTGAGGTCAAGGAGCGGCCGGGGCGCACGTCAGGGTCGGAGGCCGCCGAGCTTGTCGGGGTTGATCCGGAAGCGGAGGTTGCGCAGCAGACCGTGCTCGATGTCGAAGGTGAGGGCGCCCATGGGCGTGCCGCCCTGGAGGTAGAGGACGCCCAGCCCGCCGTTGATGACGGCGGGTTCGGCGGCGGCGCCGGCCATCTGGGGCTGGGTGTGGACGCCCAGCAGCCGGCGGGCGACGTTGGAGGCGCCGTGGAGCGGGCGGCGCGCGGCGCTGACCTTGCCGCCGCCGTCGGACCAGGCGGTGATCTCGGGGGCGAGCAGTTCCATCCCCGCGTTCAGGTCGCCGCGGGCGCAGGCGCGCAGGAAGCGGGCGGTGATCTCCTCGCGCTGCGCCGCGTCGGTGTCGAAGCGCGGGCGGCCGGCCCGGACGTGGTGACGGGCGCGGTGGGAGATCTGCCGGACCGTCGCCTCCGGCCGGTCGAGGACCTCGCCGATCTCGGCGTGGGAGTAGCCGAAGACCTCGCGCAGGACGAAGACCGCGCGCTCGACGGGGGTGAGCGTCTCCAGGACGACGAGCACGGCGGTCGAGACGCTGTCGGCCCGTTCGGCCTCCTCGGCGGTGTCGGGTGCGGTGAGGAGGGGCTCGGGCAGCCACGGCCCCACGTAATCCTCGCGGGTGGCCCGCGGCGAGGTGAGGCGGTTCAGGGCCAGGTTGGTCACCGTCCGCACCAGGTAGGACTTGGGGTGGCGGACCTCGGACCGGTCCTCCTTGCTCCAGGCCGGCCAGGCGTCCTGGAGGATGTCCTCGGCGTCGGTGACGGTACCCGTCATCCGGTACGCGGTGGCGAAGAGCAGCCGCCGGTGCGCGAGGAAGGGGTCGTCCTGCGGTGCGGTATCGCCGGCGATCACCGACGTATCGTGCCCGGGGGCGGGGGTGTTCACAAGGCTCGCCCGCGCGGAGCGGCAGCTCACCGCCGAGGGGCCGGACGGGTGGATCGGCGGCGGCAGCCCTCGCGGGCGCTGGCGGCCGGCGGCGCCGTGGACTGTCATGGACTGCGGCCGCCCCGCCGCAGCCCCGTCCGCCGCGCACCGGCCGACGACCCGCCCGCAGGACGGAGCAAGGAGATGCGAAGCGCACATGTACGCGTGCTCACGTATCGACGTGCATCAGCACGTCATCCCGCCTGACCGCAGCCGCGCGATCGCCGACCGCGCCGCCGCTCTCGGCTGGCCCGTGCCCGCCTGGGACACGCAGGGCGCGATCGCCATGATGGACCGCCGCTCGATCGCCACCGGCATCCTGTCGTACGCCGCTCCGCTCGCGGGCCCCGATGACGGGGCGGCAGCCCGCGCCGCGGCCCGGGACGTGAACGAGTTCACCGCCGAGCTGGTCAAGGACCGGCCCGACCGCTTCGGCCACTTCGCCGTCCTTCCCCTGCCGGACGTGGACGGGGCGCTGGCCGAGGCCGTCCACGCCCTGGACGAGCTGGGCGCCGACGGCGTGATGGTCCTGTCCAACGCCCACGGACACTACCTCGGCGAACGCGAGTTCGAGCCGCTCTGGGCCGAGTTGGACGCGCGCGCCGCGGTGGTCCTGGTCCACCCCACCGCGCCGCCGGGCGCGATGGTCCCCGGCCTGCCCAGCCCGCTGGTGGACTTCCCGTACGACACCGCCCGCACCGCCCTGCACCTGGCGGTCGCCGGTGTCCCGGGCCGCTACCCCCGGCTGAAGCTGATCCTTCCCCACGCGGGCGGCTTCCTGCCGTACGCCGCCCACCGCTTCGCGGCCGCCGCCCGCCTGCGTCCGGGCACCACGTCGGAGGACCTCCTGGCCGAGCTGCGGCGCTTCTACTTCGACACGGCGTTCTGCGCGGGCCCCGCCTCGCTGCCCTCGCTCCTCGCCTTCGCCGCGCCCGGTCACCTCCTGTACGGCAGCGACTTCCCCATGGTGCCCGAGGAGTGGTGCAGCGGCTTCGACGACGGGCTGGACGGCTACCCGCACTGGGAGGACGGGCAGCTCCACGCCGTCCACCGCGGCAACGCCGAACGCCTCATCCCCCGCCTCGCCCGCCGCTGACGGCAGCCACACGACGCCGGCCGTAGGCTGGTGGTCGGTCAGCAGCCGCCACTGCAGGAGGAGTACGGACACCATGGCGATCCACCACCCGGGCCGACCCGAGGACCTGCCCGCAGCGGACGTGCTGTGGGCGCGGTGGGCGCTGGTCGCCGTGCTGAGGGCGCACACCGGGGACGAGGGCCGCGGGGGCCACCGCACGGGCACCTGGATCGACGGGGAGGGGCTCCACCTCGACGACAGCGGCTGCACGTGGTGGACCCTGGCCCCGAGGGGCGAGGGCCGCTTCGTGCTCTACGGGGAGGACGAGTCGAGCAGCGTCAAGTGGCACGAGCCGCCCGTCGACATGCTCGCGCAGGGGCCCGAGTGGCTCCCGTACGAGGAGCTGCGCGACTACCTCGAAGGCGCGCAGCTGGGCTGCGTGTACTGGTACGAGAACGGCTCCTGGGCCCGCGCCCCGTACCCGGAGGACCTGGAGGACGACGGGCTGGAGTGCGGCATGGGCCGCTACGTGCACGACAAGGAGCTCCTGTCCTGGGAGCTGGACACCGCCGGCCCGGCCGCGGCGGAGCTGCTGGCCGCCGCGGAAGGCCGCCGGCTGACCCCGCAGGCCCTGGAGGAGCTGGTGCACGGGGGCGGGACCTCGTACCGATGGGACCTGCCGGCGATGCTGCGCGCGCTGGCGCTGACCGGCCTCTCGGCCCGCGCCGCCGAACCCGCCCCGGACCCGGACCCCGACCCGGTGCTGTGACGCCCTCGGCCTGCCGCGGTTCGGGCGGCCACCCGGGCGTGCCGCCCGGGCAGCCGGTCCCACCGGGCGGATAGTGGGGAGGTGTGAGCAACGGTGCAGAGGATCGAGAGCGGCACGCCGAGGGCGGTACCTGGTCCGGGGCGGACGGGGCGCAGGCGTTCGCGGCGGTGGAGGCGGCCACGGACTGGCTGTTGGGGTACCCGTTCGTGTTCGCGGCGCTGGCCCGCCGCACCGGCGGGACCGGCGGGACGGCCGGGACCCCCGGGGACCTGACCCTGGTGGACTACGGGTGCGGGCCGGGCGGGGTGGCCGACCGGGCGGCGCGCGAGCTGGGCGTGCGGGTGGTGGGGGTCGACGCCTCCCCCGAGATGCTGGCGCTGGCCCGGGCCGGTGCCCCCGCGGTGGCCGAGTACCACCTCGTCGAGGACGGCCGGGTGACCGGGCTGCCGGACGAGTGCGCCGACGCGGTGATGTGCAACCACGTGCTGGCCTCCCTGCCGACGCAGGAGGCGGTGCTCGCGGTGTTCACCGAGATCCGGCGGCTGCTGCGGCCCGGGGGGCTGCTCGTGCTGCTGACGACGGACCCGGACTGCGCGGGCCTGGAGTACGCCTCGCTGCGGATCGGCGGGACGGGGGACGGGGCGCTGCGGCCGGACGAGGAGCTGACCCTGCGGCTGCGGCGCACCGACGGCTCCTGGCAGGAGGTGCACAACCACGCCTGGCCGGTGAGCGTGCTGCCGGAGCTGCTGGAGCACTCCGGGTTCCGGGCGGTGGTGCAGGAGCGGCCGACCGTGGACGAGGCGGCCGCCCTCGCCGACCCGGCCCTCGTGGCGGCGTACGACTGGACCGCCGAGCGGGCCCGGCCGCCGCTGGTGGTCACCACCGCCCTGGCGGGGTGAGGGCGCGCGGATAAAACTTGAGGATTGTTCACTTTCCATTGACAGGGCGGGCTCCCGGGGCCAACAGTGCGGTCAGTACCGCGCTCGACCGCACGCGCGCCGCCCCGCCGCGTCGGCTCCGCGCGCCCCCGCGACCGAAGTGAGCCCGTATGACTGCGTCCGTCCCCGCGCCGCTGCCCGTGTTCCCCGCCGACTTCCTGTGGGGCGTCTCCGCCTCCGCCTTCCAGATCGAGGGCTCGCCGGCGGCCGACGGCCGCGGCCCCTCGTCCTGGGACGCCTTCACCGGCGAACCGGGCAGGATCAAGGACGGCTCGCACGCGGACGTGGCCACCGACCACTACCGCCGCTACCGCGAGGACGTGGCGCTGATGGCCGGACTCGGCGTCGGGGCCTACCGGTTCTCGGTCTCCTGGTCGCGGATCCTGCCGGAGGGCCGGGGGCAGGCCAACCCCAAGGGGCTGGACTTCTACGACCGGCTCGTCGACGAGCTGTGCGCCCGAGGGATCGCCCCGGTGCCCACCCTCTTCCACTGGGACACCCCGCTCGCCCTGGAGGAGCGCGGCGGCTGGCTCTCCCGGGACACCGCCGAGCGCTTCGCCGAGTACGCCGCCGTGGTGGCGGGGCGGCTCGCCGACCGGATCCCGATGTGGATCACCATCAACGAGCCCGCGGAGGTCACCCTCCTCGGCTACGGGCTCGGGGAGCACGCCCCGGGCAAGAGCCTCGTCTTCGACGCCCTGCCCGCGGCCCACCACCAACTGCTCGCCCACGGCCTGGGAGTCCAGGCCCTGCGGGCCGCGGGCGCCCGCCGGATCGGCATCGCCGCCTCGCACAGCCCCGTGTGGACCGCGGGCGACAGCGAGGCCGACCGCGGCGCCGCCGAGCTGTACGACCTGCTCACCAACCGCCTGTTCGCCGATCCGGTCCTGACCGGCACCTACCCGGACGAGGGGCTGGCCGCGCTGCTGCCGGGCCCGGTGGCGGAGGACCTCCGGACCATCTCCGCCCCGCTGGACTGGTACGGGATCAACTACTACAACCCGATGCTCGTCGGCGCCCCGGAGCCGGCCGACACCGCGCCCGGCGGGGCCTTCGGCGGGATCGAGCTGCCGGGCGGCCTGCCGTTCGCGATCCGGGAGATCGAGGCGTGCGAACGGACCGACTTCGGCTGGCCGGTGGTCCCGGACGGCCTGCGCGAACTGCTCGTCGGCATGCACCGGCGCTACGGTGACCGGCTGCCGCCCGTGTACATCACCGAGAACGGCTGCTCGTACGGTGACGGGCCCGACCCGGCGACCGGCCGCATCGCGGACGCGCGGCGGATCGCGTACCACGACGGCCATCTGCGGGCCCTGCACCGGGCGATGGAGGAGGGCGTCGACGTCCGCGGCTACTTCATCTGGTCCATCCTCGACAACTTCGAGTGGGCGGAGGGCTACCGGCAGCGCTTCGGGCTGGTCCACGTCGACTACGAGACGCTGCAGCGGACGCCCAAGGAGTCCTACGCCTGGTACCGCGGCGTGATCAAGAGCGGCAGATGACCGCCGACGGCACGGCGCAGGAGCCGCTGACCGGCAGCGGCAGCGGCAGCGGCAGCGGCAGCGGCAGCGGCCGGCCGGTCCGGGGCGGCTGGGTGGGCGCCCTGTCCCTGGCCAACCTCGGCGTGTGGGTGGGGTGGTTCGGGCCGCTGCAGCTGCTGCTCGCCCGGCAGGCGGAACTCCTCGCCCCGGACCACAAGGCCTCCGCCCTCGCCCTGGTCACGGGCACGGGGGCGGCCGTGTCGATGGTGGCCAACCCGGTCTTCGGCGCGCTCTCCGACCGCACGACGGCGCGGACCGGCCGCCGGATCCCCTGGGTGTTCGGCGGGGTCGCGGGCGGCGCGGGCGGGCTGCTGGTCCTGGCGCGGGCCTCGAGCATCGCGGGCGTGACGGCGGGCTGGTGCCTGGTGCAACTGGCCCTGAACGCCGCCTTCGCCGCGCTGACCGCTGCCGTGCCGGACCAGGTGCCGGCGCGGCAGCGCGGGCTGGTCGGCGGCTGGCTCGGCGTGTCCCAGGTGGCCGGCATCCTGCTCGGGACGGCGCTGGCCACGGCCGCGGGCACCGTCGCCGCCGGCTACGCGGCGTGCGCGGCCTTCGCGGTGCCGGCGGCGCTCCCGTACGTGCTGATGCGGCGCGACACCCGCCTGGACCCCGCGGACCGGCCCGCGTTCCGGCTGCGGGCCTTCCTCGCCGGCTTCGGGATCGACCCGCGCCGGCACCCGGACTTCGGCTGGGCCTGGCTGACCCGGTTCCTGATGAACCTCTCGTACTCGGTGAGCACGATGTACCTGCTGTACTACCTCACCGACGCCGTGCACTACCGGGGCGACGCGGACAAGGGCGTGCTCGTCCTGACGGCCCTCAACGCCTGCACCCTGCTCGCCACGGTGGTCGTGGGCGGGATCCGCTCCGACCGCACGGGCCGGCGGAAGTCGTACGTCGTCGGCTCGGGACTGGTGATCTCGACGGCCACGCTGCTGCTCGCCGTGTGGCAGACCTGGACCGGTGCGATCGTCGCCTCGCTCGTCCTGGGCATCGGCTTCGGCGTCTACACCTCGGTGGACTTCGCCCTGCTCACCGATGTGCTGCCGACCGCCGAGGACCACGGCCGGGACCTCGGCGTCATCAACATCGCCAACGCCCTGCCCCAGGTGCTGGCCCCGGTGATCGCCGCCCCGGTCGTCGCCCGCCTCGGCGGCTACACGGCCCTGTACCTCCTGGCCGCCCTCCTCGCCCTCGCCGGCTCCGTCCTGGTCCGCCGCATCCGCTCGGTGGCCTGAGGTCCCGAGGAAGTGCCCGGCGCATCACTGGCACGTGATCTGGAAGCCTTCGGTGTGTGTCACGCCTTTGGACGGGCCGCTGTCGATGACGAGCGTCACCAGGGCAGTGACCGTGCTCCCGGAAGCCCCGGCCACCGGTGCGGTGAGGGTCACCGTCTTGTTCTCGAAACCCTCCGCGCCGACGAACTCGACCGTCCCTGCGGTCCGCTTTCCAGCCTTCTCCCAGTGGTAATTCACGATTCCCTTGCTGGTGGCCTGGAGGGTGGCGGAGAACGCCACGCCCTTCTTGCAGTCCACCGGTCCGGTCGCGGGCGTCACGGTGACGTCGCCGATGTTCACCCTGACATTGCGCGTCAGCCCGGTCTTCTTGTCCTTCTGGGCGTCCTCCTTGCCGGCCTTCTTGCCCTCCGCGGAACCCTCTGCGAAACCCTTCTCGTAGGCGGGACCGTACGCATCCTTGTAGGCGGCGAGGCCCAACTGCCTGCATTCGTCCTCGGTGATGCCCTGCTGGGACTTCATGACGTCGTCGTAGCTCTTCTTGTAGGCCTCGGCTCGGCCGTCCACACGGCCGTCCTCAAGTCCATCAGCGCTGCCCATTCTGAATCCGAGGCGATGCATGGCGACCTCGTCGCAGTCCACGCGTGTTGTCGTACCGAAGACCGGGCCGGCGACGGCTGCCGGGGTGTAGGTGAGGGCCAGCCCAGCCACCAAGGGCAGTGCGACGACCGGTCGGATCCAGGAGCGACCGCGGGACGCGGCCGCGTGCGAGGTTCTCCGTCGCGTGCTGCGCGCGGGTTCGGGCGTGTTCATGAGTGCTCCTTCGGTCTCACTCTCCTGCGCACCAGTTCCATGGTCCGCCCGTACGGTCGCCCTCGCACGGTTGAGGGAATCCGGTCAGTAGCCGGTCGTGCGCAGCCAGTGCAGGGTCGTGGCGGCTTCCCGGCCGAAGTCCTCGCACAGCGCGAGCAACTCGCGGCCGGCGGGCGAGTCGAGCAGCCCTGCGGCTTCGGGGAGGGCCCTCAGGCCGCTGTGGCAGGCGGATGCGACGGCGTGGCTGCGGGAGGCCAAATAGCCCGCGCCCCTCGGGCGGTCCGCCGCGCCGTCCAGGTACCGGCGGTGGGCGTCCTGCGACGGGTGGTCGTGGAAGGAGTCCTCCACTAGGCCGTCGAGGTACGCCGCCAGTCCGGACACGGCGTCGAGGAAGCGCTCGGCCCCGTCCGGGCCCGGACCGTCGGGCGGCTCACCGAAGGCCGGCAGGGCGGCGATGACCTCCAACTGGACGAGCCGGACGGTGTCCGGGTCTACCTCGGAGGTGAACAGCGGGGCCGTGCACAGCTCGGCGACCGCCTGCGCGTAGGCGCGGTCCGAGGCTTCACCGGGAGGCGCTGCCGCCAGCCGGAACAGCGTCTCCAGCGCTGACGGGTCGACGCCCCACTCCTCGTCCATGTCGAAGGCGAGGACCGGCGCCCGCCACTGCCACAGGGCCAGGGCTGCGGCCTGACGCCGCCGGGCGGGCGTCGGTCCGGCCCACTGCTCGATCTCCGCCACGCCCTTGCTCCGACCCTTCCGGTCCGCTGTTGCCGCACCCGGCCCCTTCGGCCCGCCCCGGAGCAGTGTAGGAGCGGTCGGTGACGTGCGTGTGCGGTGCCGCCGGACGGATCCGGCAGCACCGCACACGGGGTCGGTCAGGTCGGGTCAAGCCCGCTCGGGACCGGTCAGCTGTTGATGCAGACGGTGCCACCCGCCGGGTTCAGTGCACCGATGATGTTGATGCTGTTGCCGCAGACGTTGATCGGGATGTGGATCGGGATCTGGACCACGTTGCCCGAGAGGACGCCCGGCGAACCGATGGCGGTGCCGGTGGCGGTGCTGTCTGCAACAGCGGATCCGACCCCGCCGAGCGTCGCGCAGAGCGCCAGGGTGGCTGCGGCGGCCATGGTACGGATCTTCATGTTGGATCTCCCATCGACTGAGGGGGTGTGCGGGGCCCATCTCATACCAGTACCGAGCAAACTCGGGTGATTCACCCGGTCGTGGGCCGTGTCCGGATCGGATGCGGGCGGGCCGCGGGTGTCTGGTGGGGGTGGCGAGGCCTATGTAATGTCACATCGCATGTCCTCTCGCATCATGCCCTTACGGCGTGCCGCATCCGCCGCGGCCCTCCTCGCCACCGTCCTGTCCACGGCTCTCGCCGCCCCCGCGTACGCCGACGCCCGGCCCTCGGACGACGGCGCCACCTGCAGTACCTCGGCCACCGCGCCCCTCGACGCCGAGCAGGCCCGCCTCGGCGACGCCCGGACCACCGCGCTCGTCGAGGGCGCCGGATTCGGGGAGTTCGTCCGCCGCTTCCCCGCCGCCCTGTGCACGGCCCGCCGACCCGCCGACGCCGACCGGCTGCTCGACGCCTGGGGCACCTCCCTGTGGCAGACGGCCGTACGCCGCGCCCAGGGCCGGCGCCCCGGCGGCGACCTCGCCCCCGGCGACGACCGGCCCCTGTACTGGGCCCGCTTGGCCATGACGGCCGCCCTCGCGCGCTGGGAGCCTGCGTTCCCCGTCGACCGCGCCGCCCTGCGCACCCGCTTCGAGGACGCCTCGCGCGGCCTGACCGACAACGCCTTCCGGGGCACGCCCGGCGTCCGGCGGATCTTCATCAGCGGCTTCGACCCCTTCGGGCTCGACGCGGAGCTCCGCCGCGGCAACCCCTCCGGCTCCGCCGCGCTCCGCCTCAACGGCCTGCGCATCACCCTCGCCGACGGCACCCCCGCCGAGATCCGCGCCGTCGTCCTGCCCGTGCGGTACGGGGACTTCGACTCCGGCATCGTCGAGCGGGCCTTCACCCCCCGCCTGGCGGGCGGCAGCCCCGACCGGGCGGACGTCATCACCACCGTCAGCCAGGGCTATCCGGGCCTGTTCACCCTCGAGGACTGGGCCGGCCGGTCCCGCTCGGCGGACCCGTACCCCGACAACACCGGCGCCCTCTCCGGCGGCACCCGCGAGCACCCCGTGACCGCCCCCGGCCTCGGCCCCGGGCCGGAGTTCATCCGCACCACGCTGCCCGCGGACACCGTCACCGCCGCCGTGCAGGCCCCGTACCCGGTGCGCCTGAACTCCGCCGTCACCGAGATACCGGCGGGCGCCGCCGCCCCCGTGGACCGCTCCGACGGGCCGACGCCCGGCTCGCGGGCCGTCGCGGGCGGCGGTGGCGGCTACCTGTCCAACGAGGTGGCGTACCGCTCCAACCGGCTGCGCACCGAGCTCGGCCGCGCCGACGTGCCCGGCGGGCACCTGCACACCCCCGTGCTCACCGGCCTGCCCGCCGATCCGCAAGCGCTGACGGGCCCCGAGTTCGACGAGAACGAGAGCGCGATCGCCGCCGAGGTCCGCGCCGTCCTCGAACACGCCGCCGCCCGTCCCTGATGCCCTGACCTCGCCCGGGAACGTATCCCCCGCCCCGGCCGGCCCTTGGCCCGGCTGTGACGCACGGCGACCGCCCCCGTCAAGGGCGGTCGCCGCCGCTTCCCCCTGCGGGTGAAGCGGGCGCCGACGTTCGCCGTTGGTCCCCGGTGAGCCGCAAGACTGCCCCGCAAGAAGGGCATTTGCACACCGACCACGGAAAGCGGGCTCCATGGGCAACGGCACCGTTCTGCTGGCACTGCGCGAGAACCCCCTGGGCGGCGGCGCCAGCGCCGACCAACTCCGGCGCATCGGGAAGGAACTGGAGAACGAGGGCCTGGAGCTGCGGTGGGCGGCCAACGCCGCCGACGCCCGGGCCGCCCTGCGCACCGAGGCCGGGCTCGCGGCGGCCGTGGTTGCCTGGGACCTCCCGCGCTCCGCCGCCGGCGGCACCGAGGAGGGCGGCGGCGCGGACGTCCTGCGGCACATCGGGCGCCGGTTCAAGAACCTGCCGGTGTTCCTCGTCATGGCGGACGACCACGACCAGGACCTGGAGCGGCTGCCGCTGTGGGTGTCGGAGACCGTGGTCGGCTACATCTGGCCGCTGGAGGACACCCCGGCCTTCATCGCCGGACGCGTCACCACCGCCGCCCGCAACTACCACAAGGACGTCCTGCCGCCCTTCTTCAAGGCCCTGCGCCGCTTCGACGACGCGCACGAGTACTCCTGGCACACCCCTGCCCACTCCGGCGGCGTGGCGTTCCTCAAGTCCCCCGCCGGACGGGCCTTCTTCGACTACTACGGCGAGCGCCTCTTCCGCACCGACCTGTCGATCTCGGTGGGCGAACTGGGCTCCCTCTTCGAGCACAACGGCCCGATCGGCGAGGCCGAGCGCAACGCCGCCCGCGTCTTCGGCTCGGACCGCACCTACTTCGTGCTGCACGGCGACTCCACCGCCGACCGCATGGTGGGCCACTACAGCGTCACCGCCGACGAGATCGCCCTCGTGGACCGCAACTGCCACAAGTCGGTGCTGCACGGTCTGGTGATCTCCGGCGCCCGCCCGGTCTACCTGGTGCCCACCCGCAACGGCTACGGTCTGGCCGGCCCGCTCCCGCCCTGCGAGATCGCCCCCGGGGCCGTCGCGGCCAGGATCGCCGCCAATCCGCTGGCGGCCGGTGCGGTGTCGCGGGACGCACAGTACGCGGTCGTCACCAACTCCACGTACGACGGCCTGTGCTACGACACCCTCGCCGCAGCCCGCGCGTTCGCGGCGAGCACCCCGCGCCTGCACTTCGACGAGGCCTGGTTCGCCTACGCCCGCTTCCACCCCCTGTACGCCGGGCGCTACGGCATGGCCGTCGGCCCGGACACCTTCCCGGACACTGCCACCGCCACCGACACCGCCGCCGGGGACGCGCCCGGCCGCCCCACCGTGTTCGCCACGCAGTCCACGCACAAGCTGCTGGCCGCGCTCTCCCAGTGCGCCATGGTCCACGTCAAGTCCTCGCCGCGGGCCCCGGTCGAACACGAGCGTTTCAACGAGGCGTTCATGATGCACGGCACCACCTCGCCGCTGTACCCGGCGATCGCCTCGCTGGACGTGGCGACCGCGATGATGGACGGGCCGCAGGGGCAGTGGCTGATCGACGAGGCGGTGACGGAGGCGATCCGCTTCCGCCAGGCCGTGGTCCGTACGGCGCGCCGCATCGCGGGGGCCGGGGACCGGCCGCAGTGGTTCTTCGGCGTCTGGCAGCCCGACACCGTCACCGACCCCGCCACCGGCGGGCGCATCCCGTTCGCCGACGCCCCGCCCGCCCTGCTGGCCTCCGAACCGGCGTGCTGGCAGCTCGAACCCGGCGCCGAATGGCACGGCTTCCGCGACCTGACCGACGGCTACTGCCTGCTCGACCCCATCAAGGTCACGCTGACCTGCCCCGGTGTCACGGCCGCCGGCGAGACCGCCGAGTGGGGCATCCCGGCGCGGATCCTGACCGCCTACTTGGCCACCCGCGGCATCGTCGTGGAGAAGACGGACAGCTACACGACGCTGATCCTGTTCTCCATGGGCATCACCAAAGGCAAGTGGGGCACGCTGATGGACGCCCTGATGGACTTCAAGGCCCTGTACGACGCGGACGCGCCGCTGGACCGGGTCCTGCCGGAGCTCGTCGAGCAGTTCCCGCGGCGCTACTCCGGGACCTCGCTGCGCGAGCTGTGCCAGGCGATGCACGAGCACCTGACCGGCTCCGACTTCATCGCGGCCCTCGACACCGCCTTCCAGCAGCTCCCCGAGCCGGTGGCGCCGCCGCAGCACTGCTACCGGCAGCTCATCCGCGGCGCTACGGAGCGGATCCGGCTGAGCGAGGCCGCGGGACGGGTGGCCGCCGCCATGGTGACGGTGACCCCGCCGGGGATCCCGGTGCTGATGCCCGGGGAGTCCATCGGGGCGCCCGGGGGTCCGCTGCTGCGCTACCTGGGCAACCTGGAGGAGTTCGACCGGGCCTTCCCGGGCTTCCACAGCGAGGCGCACGGCGTCACCGTGGATCCGGAGACCGGGGACTACCTGATCGAGTGCGTACGGCGGCCCCGGGACTGAAGCACCGCAGCGGCCCGGCCCGGTCCGGGACGGCAGCGCCGCTCCGGGCCGGGCCGCTGCGCGCGGCGCGGGTACGTGCCTCACCACGTCAGCGGCAGCGCCTCCGGCCCCCGGTTGACCGAGCCGCGCCGCCAGGGCACCTGCGCGGGCTCCACGGCGAGCCGCATGCCGGGCAGTTCCCGCAGCAGGGTCGCGAGGACCACCTCGCACTCCATCCGGGCGAGCGCCGCGCCCAGGCAGTAGTGCGCGCCGTGCCCGAACGCGAGGTGGGGGGCCTCGCTGCGGGCGAGGTCCAGCCGGTCGGGATCGGTGAAGACCCGCGGGTCCCGGTCGGCGGCCAGGTAGGAGACGTACACGGCCTCGCCCGCCCGGATCACGCGGCCGCCGACCTCGACGTCCTCGGTGGCGATCCGCGGCATGCCGACGCCGTTGCGCTGCGGGAGGAAGCGCAGCAGTTCCTCCACCGCCCGGGGCAGCAGCGCGGGTTCGGCCCGCAGCCGCTCCAGCTCGCGCGGGTGGGTGAGGAGCGCGTACACCATGGCGGTGGCCTGTCCCAGGACCTGGTCGAGCGCGTTGAGGACCACCATCACGGACAGCGAGACCAGTTCGGGCCGGCTGAGTTCGCCCCTGGTGTGGGCGGCGACCAGGTCGCTGAAGAGGTCCTCGCCGGGGAAACGGGCCCGGTGGGCGGCCAGTTCGCGGAAGTACGCGGCGATCTCGGCCTTGACGCCGTCGCCCTCCTGGCGGGAGCGGTCGGTGGACAGGATGAGGGCCCGCCACTGCTGGAGCCTGCCGAAGTCCTCGGCCGGCACGCCCAGCAGGCTGCCGAGGAGGTGCTCCGGCATCGGCCCGGTCACCGCGTGGGCCAGGTCCGCGGGCGGGCCCTGGGCGGCCATGGCGGCGACGAGCCGGTCGGCGGTCTCCTCGGCCCCGGCGCGCAGGGCGGCGACCCGCTTGCGGCCGAAGGCCCCGGCCACCAGGCGCCGCAGGCGGGTGTGGTCGGGCGGGTCGGTGCGCCCGATGCCGCCGGCCGGGGCGACGGTGTGCGGGGTCATGGAGGTGACCGGCCGGTCGACGGTCAGCGCCCGGCTGAACCGCGGGTCCGAGGTCACCTCCTTGACCAGGTCGTACGAGGTCACGAGCCAGGCCTCGCCCTCGCCGTGGCGCATGCGGATCCGGGCGACCGGCTCCTCGCGCAGCAGCCGGTGCAGCAGCGGGTCGAAGTCGAGCGCGGTGAGGTGGTCCACCGGCCAGAAGTGCACGGGGGTGTCGGCAGGGGTGTCGGCGGGGCCGTGCTGGGCGGGGATGGAGCCGGGCGCGGCGTGCGGCCGCGTCCCGCCGTCGGCGGCGGGGTCTTCGGCGCGGCGGTGGCCGGTGGGCACCGGCCGTCCCGCGGTCACCGGCCCGCCCCGGTCCCCGGCGCCGGCAGCGCGGTGTGCCGCAGCGGGGTCAGCTGCTGGATGTCGTAGCGGGCCCGCAGCTCCTCGACGGCGGCCGGGTCGGGGCCGCCGTGGGCGTCCATCAGCTCCAGCAGCTCCTCGAAGTACCGCTCGTGGTCCGGCGGAGGCGCCGACTGGAACAGCATGCGGGCCGGCTTCCCGGTGGGGTTGGCGAAAGCGTGCGGGCAGCCCGGCGGGACCAGGATGAGGGTTCCGGCCGTGGCCCGTACCGGGCGCAGCCCGGAAGCCGACTCCCAGCCCCGCCAGTCGTCGCCCGTGCGCACCACCGGCTCGAAGGCGAGCACCTCCAGCTCGCCCTCGATGACGTAGAAGAGCTCCTCGCCGCGGGTGTGGGTGTGCGCCCCGACGTCGAATCCGGGCGGGACGACCACCTCGAAGGTGGAGGCCACGCGGGAGTGGGCGCCGGTGACCTTGAACGTCACCTCCTGCGCGGCGGTCTTGACGGTGCGCCCGCCGCCGGGCGGCACCACCAGGCCGTCCCCCGGGTACAGCATGGTCATGGTCTTCGGCTCCTGCCTGCTCGGCGCGATCGGGGCGATCGGGGCGGTGGGGGCGGTCGGTGCGGTCGGGGGTGGGGTCACCACCGGACGGGGAGCGCCTCGGGCCCGCGGATGAGGGCGCCGCGCTGCCAGCGCAGCTCCTCCACGGGGACGGCGAGCCGCAGGTCCGGGAAGCGGTCCCACAGCGAGGTGAGGAGGATCTCGGCCTCCATCCGGGCGAGGGTGGCGCCGGGGCAGTAGTGCGGTCCGTAGCCGAAGGCGACGTGCGGGAAGGCGGGGCGGTCGAAGTCGAGGCGCTCGGGGTCGGCGAAGACCTCCGGATCGCGGTTGGCGGTGAGGTACGAGACGTACACCGCGTCCCCGGCCGGGATGGTCACGCCGCCCACCTCCACGTCCTCCAGGGCGATACGGGCGAGGCCGACGGCGTTGCGGTGCGGGATGTAGCGCAGCAGTTCCTCGACGGCCCGGGGGACGAGTTCGGGCTCGGCGCGCAGCCGGGCGAGGTGCCCGGGGTGCGTGAGCAGGGCGAAGACCATGTTGGCGCTGTTGTTGTCCGGGGCGTGGGTGCCGCCCAGCAGGATCAGCGCCGCGAGGCCGACGGCTTCGTCGAAGCCGATCCGTCCGGTGTCGATGCCGTCGGCGAGGACTGCGGCGAGGTCCTCGCGGGGGGCCTCCTCGCGGGGCGCCTCCTCGCCGGGCGGGAGCTGCCGGGGCAGGCGGGCGGCGCCGCTGCGGCAGGCGCCGATCAGGTCCGCGAAGTAGCCGGCGATCTCGGCCTTGGCCTGCTCGCTCGCCTCCCGTCCCACGGCGGCGGACAGGACGGTGTCGGACCAGTGGGCCAGGCGGGGCCAGTCCTCGGCCGGTGCGCCCAGCAGCTCGCCGACCATGGCCAGCGGGAACGGCCGGTGGACGAGGGCCATGAGGTCGGCGGGCGGCCCCTGCTGCTCCATCGCGTCGAGCAGCCCGTCCATCACCTGCTGGGCGCGTTCGCGCAACCGGCGCATGGCCCGCGCGGTGAACGCTCCGGCGACGACCTTGCGCATCCGGGTCTGCTCGGGCGGGTCGGCCACGCCCATCGCGCCGTCCATCGGGATGAAGTGGGGGGCGACCCGGGTGACGTCGTTGCCCATGACGGCCCGCCGGCTGAAGCGGGGGTCGGCGGAGACGAACTTGACGTCGGCGTGCCGGGTCACCAGCCAGGCGTGGCCCGCGCCGTGGGGCAGCCGGATCCGGGCGACCGGCTCCTCGTGGAGCATGCGGGCGAGGAAGGGGTCGAAGTCGAGGCCGCAGAGGTCGGGCGGGCTCCAGGAGTGGACCGTCGCGTCGGTCCGGGGCGTGGTGCGCATGGGGTCCTCGGTCGGTCGGGGGAAGACGGGGCGGGGGCGGGGGACTCGCGGGGCGCGGGTCGCGGGTCGCGGGTCGGGTCGCGGGTCGCGGGTGGGTCAGCGGGCCGGGCCGAGGAGGGCCGGGTCGGCGGACCGCTGCCGGCCGATGCCCGGGGGCCGTGCCGTACCGCCCATCCCGGCCGCGCCCGCCGGGCTCGCGGCGGCCGGGGCGGTCCAGCGGCCGAGGGACATCTCGGCGGTGATGCCCGGCCCGAATCCGGCGATCAGCCCCTTGGCGCGGTCGGTGGCCCCGCCCTCGTCGAAGAAGCGGGCGAGGGCGTCCAGGACGACGGCGCTGGCGATGTTCCCGTACTCGGTGAGCGTGGCCCGGCTGAAGCGGAACGCGTCCGGCTGGACCCCGAGGAAGGTCCCAAGGTCGTCGAGGATGCGCGGGCCGCCCGCGTGGACCAGGTAGAAGTCCAGGTCGGAGGCGTCCCAGCCGTGTCGGCCGGCGAGTTCGGCGAGGACGGGGGCCAGCGGCTCCATGGTGCCGGGTACCCGCTTGTCCAGCAGGAAGTGGAAGCCGGTCTCCCGGACGCTGTAGGCGATCCAGTCCTCGGTGCCGGGCACGAGGTGGGAGGCGTTGGCCTCCAACCGGATGCCGGTGCCGCCCGTGCCGCGTACCACGGCCGCGGCGACCGCGTCGCCGAACAGGCCGTTGGAGAGCAGGGTCCCGATGCCGAGATCGGTGGGCTGGTAGCAGAGCGAGCAGAACTCGCAGGCGACGATCAGTGCGTTGGCGCCGGGGTAGGCGGTGCAGAAGTCGTGGGCGCGGTTGACGGCGCTGCCGCCCGCCGCGCAGCCGAGCTGGGCGATGGGGAGCTGCCGGGTGTCGGGGCGGAACCCGAGCGTGTTGATCAGCCAGGCCGTGAGGGACGGCATCATGAAGCCGGTGCAGGAGACGTAGACGATCAGATCGATGTCCCGCGCGGTCAGCTCCGCGTCGGCGAGGGCCCGTTGGACGACGTGCGGGACGCGCCTCTTGGCCTCGGCCTCGTACACCCGGTTGCGGGCCTCGAAGCCCTCGTGGTGCAGGACCTCCTCGATCGGCCGGACCAGATGGCGTTTGAGCACGCCGGTGTTCTCGATCAGCCGTAAGGCGAGGGGCAGTTGGGGGTGTCCGGCGTGCAGGGTGCGCGCCAGGGCGAGGGTCTGGTCGAGGGTGATGACGTGTTCGGGAACGGCGACGGCCGGTCGGCACAAGGTGGCCATGGGGGGACATCCCAAAGGGGGGAGGGACACCCGACCGACCGGCCGAGCGGGGCTCTTGGCAGCCCGGGAGGATCGTCACCGATCACGATCATTTGAGCAAACCGGTACGACTTTCATATTGGTGGTGTTGTACGCAAGTTGACGGAAGGCCCCGGACCGGAGTCCGGGGCCCACAGGGAGGGAATCGGGAGTTCGCGAGCGGCTACGGGACGTTGGCCACGGTCTCGCAGCCGAGGCCCACGTCGGAGCCGCCCGATCCGTCGCAGCTGTCGGTCACGCCCTCGCCGCCGTCCATGACGTCGTTGCCGCCGTCCGTCGCGGCGGCCGCGCTCTGGCCGGGCGTCGCGGCGGGCGCGGCCGGAGCCGCGGGCGCCGTCGAGGGGCGCGGGGAGTCCGGACGCGAGTTGGACGGGCGCGAAGAGGACGGGCGCGAGGAGGACGAAGACGACGACGAGGACGAGGACGAGGACGAGGACGAGGAGAGCTTGCCGTCGTCCCGGCCGTGGGCGGCGTGGCCCGAGTTGCTGTCGCCGATGATGGTGTCCGTGCCGGCGGCGCCGACGAGGACGTCGTTGCCCTGGCCCGTCGCCGTGACCTCGGCGGAGGAGTCCCCGGTGATGGCGTCGTCGCCGTTGCCGCCGTCGAGGATGTCGTTGCCGCCGCCGGCGGCGTTGATGCCGCCGCGGCTGTCGCCGACCATGTGGTCGTCGCCGTCGCCGCCGAAGACCATGTCGTTGCCGCCGCCCGAGGCGGTGCCGCCGAAGGCGATGCTGTCGCCGCCGAGGCGGTCGTTGCCCGGTCCCCCGAAGACGATGTCGTTGCCGCCGCCGTCCACGTTGGCCCGGGTGCTGATCAGGTCGCCGCGCACCATGTCGGCGCCCTCGCCGCCGTCGACCTGGTCGTTGCCCAGGCCGCCGGCGATGGTGTCGTCGCCGCCCAGGCCGCAGACCAGGTCGTCGCCGCCCAGCGCGTCGATGGTGTCGACGCCGGCCGACCCGACGATGACGTCGCTGCCCTCCGTGCCGGTGATCTTGCCCGAACCGGAGATCGTGGCGGCGCGCCCGAAGCAGGTCGCCTCCTCGGCCGCGTCCGCGGCCAGGCTCGGGAACCCGAGGGAGAGCAGTGCGGCTGCCGCCAGCAGGGTGAGGGATTTTCGGCCAGGCATACGGACCTCCGGTCGTCGACGTTGAACGCGTGGGGACCATATGGGGACATACAAGGCCGAATCAATCAAATGACCGGATGTTGGGGCCCATTACCTTCGATTGGCCCCCATGCCAGGGGCTCCCACGGCAGGGGCCGCACGTGCCGAGGCCGGCCGCGGACCGGGCGGTCGCCCGGCCGTGGCCGGCCTCGGCCGCCCGCGCTACACCCCCGTACCGCACCTCTCGGGCCGGTCGGCGCCCCCGGAGACCAGGAGCGCGAGCAGCACGGCCGCCGCCTCGCTCTGCAGGATCCGGGCCGCCCGGCGCAGCAGCCCCGGATCGGGGTCGGCCGGCATCGACAGGGCCAGGCATTCGGCGTTCGGGCCGGCCGTGATCGGGACGGCCGCGCACACCGTGCCGAGGGCGTACTCCTGCAGGTCCAGCAGCGGTTCGTCCGGCAGCCGGTCGTCGAGCTGGTGGAACAGCTCCCGCTCACTGGTGACCGTGTGCGGGGTGAGCCGGGCGAGCCTGTGCCGGGCCAGGTGGTCCTTGCGCCCGTCGTACGCGAGCTGCGTCAGCAGGGCCTTGCCCACCGCGGAGGCGTGCGCGGCCGCACGGAAGTCCACCCACTCCTCCACGGGCGGCGCCGTGGGCGAGTCCGCGTACTCGGCGATGGAGACCTCGCCGTCGGTGTAGCGCGCGACGTACACGGCGGCTCCGACCGCGTCACGGACCCAGGCCAGGGTCTGGGCCAGCCGGCCCGGCCCGTCGACGGCTCCGGTCAGCGCCAAGGCCGTGCCCGCGACGTAGGCGCCCGGGCCGACCGGGGTGGCGAGGTTCGCCCGTACGAGCCGCTCCATCACCCGCGCCAGCGCCAGCTGCGGCAGCCCCGTGCGCCGGGCGATCTGGGTCAGGCTGACACCGCCCGAGAACCGGTTCACGAGCTCCAGGACCCGCAGCGCCTGGTGCGCGGACTCCAGCGCGGCCGCCGTCGGCCGCTCCGGCGGGGTGCGGCGCGGGGCGGCCGGCAGCGGTGCGGGTCGCGGCGGGGCCAGTGCCCAGGCGTTCGCCTCGTCCGTCAGGTGCGAGGTGTCGAGCTGCGCGTGGCGGGCGACGGCCACCGCGACCTGCGGGCCGGGGGCGTACACCTCCCCGAGGTCCGGGTCCTCCTCCGGTACGAGGCCGGTGACGGCCCGCCGCAGCCGGGCGGCCAGCCGGTAGCGGTCCGCGCCCAGGCACCCCGGAGCCGACAGGGCCGTGAGGTCCTGCGTGGTGATGGGCGGCGAGGTCCAGATGACCGAGGCCGCCAGCGCCCCCTCGAGGTTGTCGGGCAGCGGCAGCAGGGCCGGCAGTCCGGGGTCCGGTGCCAGGGCGTCGGCCTGCAGCTTCCAGTGCCGGGCCGTGGCCACCTCGGCGCGGGCCAAGTGGTACAGGTACAGGCAGTGCGCGGCGGACTGGGAGTCGGCGCCCGCCGCGTACTGGAACCAGAACTGCGCGCCCTCGGGCCGGCCCGCAAGGTGCAGCAGGCAGCCGAACAGCAGCGCCGACCGCGGGCTGTGCGGCCAGGAGTTCGGGGCGAGGGCCAGCTCGGCGAAGGCCCGGCTGTCCACCAGGTGCCCGGCCAGGCCGTCCAGCGCCCGTGCGGCCCGTACGTGGCAGGCGGCGTCCAGGACGAGGTGGTCGGACTCGGCCGGTCCGGGCGGGGCCGGCGCCGGTACGGCCTGCTCCGGCGCCGCGGGCACGCCCCGCCGGGGCAGGGTGCGGGCGCGGTCCGCCGCGACGCGGCGGGCGATGCGGCGCCGGGCCGCGTACTCGTCGTACCCGGCGTACTCCTCCGCCAGCACCTGGGCGTCCTCCAGGGCGGCGTCCAGCTCACAGCCCATGGCGTCACGGTCTCGGATCATGTCGCCCACTGGCTCTTCTCCTCTCCGGGGGCCCAGTCCAGGCCGAGCTTGCGGGACAGGGTCCGGCGGGCGCCGCGGATGTGCGAGCGGACCGTGGCCGGGGAGATCCCCATCATCCGGGCGACGGTGTCGTAGTCGTTTCCCAGCAGGAAGGCCAGGAGCACCACGTCGTAGTGCCGTTCGGTCAGTTCGGCGATGGCCGCGTACAGACCGAGCTTGGACTCCAGCAGTTCCAGCCGCTCGCGCGACGCGCGGCGCAGGGCCGCGAACCAGGCCGTTTCGACCATCGCCACGGGGCGGCCGAGGACGGCGAGGCGGCGCTCGACGTGCTCGCGCAGGACGGCCCAGGCGAAACCGTGCAGGCTCTCCTGTCTGAGTGCGTGCTGCCAGACCTTCAGCAGGAAGGTGAACACGTCGTCGACGGTGTCCTCGGCGTCCCTGCGGGTGCCCAGTTGGAGGTGGGCGTAGCGCAGGTAGGCGCGGTGGTGCTGGGAATGGAAGGCCGTGAAGTCCACCGGCAGGACGCCGGCCAGTTCACTGGAGACCGCCTGGTCCCCGGATGGGTCGAACTCACCCTCGTTCATGCACTCCCCCAGGGTTGCTCGTCGCCGCAGATGGGTGCGGCGGGTACCTCACGGTGACGGGGCGGACCAGCCATGCGGCGGTGGCCTCTATCAGCACGAGGGCAACTGTCTGGGCGGCATTCACGTCGGCGTGAACCCTTCCGGTGAGAGGTGCGACAACGGTCGGGGTGCCTGTCCCCGCTCCGGCACCCGGAGAGCGCCAAGGGCTCCCCATGGTCAGCCCATCGCAAAGGGCGCCCGTTTGTGCACGCGCGTCTCACGAACTTCTTCGGAAATGGCGCATCCGCTCCCGCACGCGCCCCCTCGCACCGGGCATGCGCCGGTGCAAGGGGGTGGGGGTCGGGCGGGGCGGAGCAGCCGGCGGGGCGCTGTCAGCCGCGGCGCCTGCCTCCCGTGCCTCCTGCGCCTCCTACGTCTCCTATGCCCCTGCCGCCTCGTGTGCCTCGCGTGCCTCGCGGCGGAGCAGGGCGTCCCGGTCGGTCTCCGCGTCGTACGTCACCAGCGACGGCAGGAGCGCCGACAGCGCGGCCACCGCGGCCAGGCACATCAGGCCGCCGCCCCAGAACGCCGGGCGGGTGCCGGTCCAGCCGGCCATGGTGCCGGCGCGGACCTGGCCCAGCTGCGGGCCCACGCTGTACGAGAGCACCTCGATGCCGGCCAACCGGCCGCGCAGCCCCTCGGGGATGGTCTGGTTCCAGATCGTGGCCCGGCCCAGGCCGCTGAGCATGTCGCCGGCGCCTGCGGCCGCCAGGCACACCAGCACCAGCCAGATGTTGGTGAACCAGCCCGCGCCCGCGACGGCCAGGCCCCAGGCCGCCGCGCCGCACACCACGAACAGGCCGTGGCGGCGCACCTTGGAGGTCCAGCCGCTGGTGACGCCGAGGAGCAGGGAGCCCACCGCGCCCGCGGAGTACATCAGCCCCAGCGCCCACACGGCGTCGAGCTCGTCCGCGAGGAAGGGGAAGATCGTGTTCGGGAAGGCGAAGAACATCGCCGCCAGGTCCACGGCGTACGTCCCCAGCAGGACCGGTCGGCTCCACGCGTAGCGCGCGCCCTCCGCGATCCCGCGCAACGAGGGCCGCTCCGCTCCGGGCGAGGGCGGCGCCGGGGACAGCCGGGCGCACAGCGCCACGGACACGGCGAACCCGGTGACGGTGAGGGCGTAGGCCGCGGCGTAGCCGGCGTAGGCGACCACGAGTCCGGCGAGGGCCGGTCCGGCGATCGCGCCGATCTGGTAGCGCAGTGCGTTGAGCGCGGCGGCCGCGGTCATCTGGTCGTGCGGCACGATCCGCGCCATCAGCGAGTCCAGGGCGGGGCGCTGCAGGCCCGACAGCGCCGAGACCCCGGCCGCGACCACGTACAGCGGCCACAGCAGGGGCTCCGGGAGCAGCGCGTTGACCAGCAGGAGCAGCGCGAGCACGCCGAGTCCGGCCTCGCTCAGCAGGATCAGGCGCCGCCGGTCGAAGGCGTCGGCGAGCGCCCCGCCGTACAGGCCGAAGACGACGAGCGGTACGAGTTCCACCGCGCCCATCGCGCCGACCGCGAGCGGCGAGTCCGTCAGCTCCTTGATCTGGAGCGGCAGCGCGATCATCGCCATGAAGGAGGTGAAGAACGTCACCGCGCCCTGGAAGAAGAGGGTGCGGAAGTCGCGGCTGGAACGCCACGGCGAGAGGTCGGGCAGCAGGTCGGAGAGGCGTCGGGTGGTGCTCACAGCGGTTCATCGTCGGTGACCGCCCCGATGCGCGGCAAAGCATTTTCCCGACCTGCCACGGGGTCAGGAGGGTTCGGCGGCGAGCTGCTGCCAGAGGAAGGTGTAGGCGAGGGCCTCGTTGTGGGCGGCCTGCTCGTTGTCGGAGGCCCCGCCGTGGCCGCCGCCGGTGTTCTCGTGGAACAGCACCCGGTGGCCGAGCTCGCGCAGCCGGGCGGCGGCCTTGCGGGCGTGGCCGGGGTGGACGCGGTCGTCGCGGGTGGAGGTCATCAGCAGCACGGGCGGGTAGGGCCGGTCGGCGGCGAGGTTGTGGTACGGGGAGAGGGCCTGGAGGTGGGGGCGGTCGGCCTCGCTGTCCGGGTCGCCGTACTCCGCGATCCACGACGCGCCGGCGAGGAGGCGGTGGTAGCGGAGCATGTCGAGGAGCGGGACCCGGGCGACGACCGCCCCGAAGAGCTCGGGGTGGCGCACGAGCATGGCGCCCATGAGCAGGCCGCCGTTGCTGGCCCCGGTGATGCCGAGCCGGTCGGGCGTGGTGATGCCCCGTTCGACGAGGTCCGCGGCGACGGCGGCGAAGTCCTCGAAGGCCCGGACCCGGTTGGCGCCGAGGGCGGCCTGGTGCCAGGCGGGTCCGTATTCGGCGCCGCCGCGGATGTTCGCGACGACGTACGTGCCGCCGCGGGCGAGCCAGGCGCGGCCGGTGAGCGCGTCGTAGCCGGGGGTCTCCTGGTCGCGGAAGCCGCCGTAGCCGTAGAGCAGGGCGGGCCCCGGGCGGTCCCGGTCGGCGGGCCCGACGACGAAGTAGGGGACGGCGGTGCCGTCCGCGGACCGGGCGAAGTGCTGCCGTACGGCCAGGCCCGCGGCGTCGAAGCGGGTCGGAGCCTGCTTGAGGACCTCCGCGTCGGCGCCGATGTGGCCGAGGCTGAGGGTGGAGGGCTGGAGGAAGCCGGACACGTCGAGGAAGTACTCGTCGCTGGTGTCCGGGTCGGTGTCGGTGATGCACGCCGAGGACAGCGGCGGGACGTCGGCCAGCGGGCGGCGGCTCCAGCCGTCCGGGCCGGGCGTGAGGACCTCGATCCGGGTGGCGACGTCGGCGAGGGACTCCACGATCAGGTGGTGGCGGGTCCAGCCGTGCCCGGCGAGGGCGGTGCGCCCGTCGGGGGTGAACAGGGCGTGCGCCGTGCGGTCTCCGGCGAGGAAGGCCTCGAAGTCGAAGGCGAGGAGCGAGCCGGCGGGGTGGCCGAGCCACGGGCTCTTGGGGGTGACGACCAGCCACTGGCGGTACGCGTACTTGCCGGCGTCGTCCGGCACGTCGATCTTGACCAGCCGGTCGCCGTCGGCCAGCAGGTGGAGCTCGTCGTGGAAGAAGTCGGTGCTGCGGGCGACGAAGGACCGCTCGTGGCCGGGCGTGGCGTCGTGCCAGCCGACGGCCGACACGTCGCCGTGTTCGGCCTCGAAGACGGGTTCGGCGTCCGCGAGGCCGGTGCCGCGGCGCCAGCGCAGGACCGTGCGCGGGTAGCCGGAGGCGGTGAGCGAGCCGGGGCCGGAGTCGGTGCCGACGAACACGGTGTCCTCGTCGAGCCAGGCGATCCGGGTCTTCGCCTCCGGCACCGTGAAGCCGTCCTCGACGAAGGCGTGGGCGTCGACGTCGAACTCGCGGACCACGACGGCGTCCGAACCGTCCCGGGACAGCATGACCAGGGCGCGCCGGTAGTCCGGGTAGCGCACGGTGGCGCCGGCCCACACCCACTCCTCGCCCTCGGCCGCCGCGAGGGCGTCGACGTCGAGGAGGACCTCCCAGGCGGGCTCGTCCTTGCGGTACTGCTCGGGCGTGGTGCGCCGCCACAGGCCCTTGGGCCGGTCCGCGTCCCGCCAGAAGTTGTAGAGGTACGCGCCGCGGCGCACGGTGTAGGGGATCCGGTCGGCGTCGTCGAGGACTTCGCGCAGCTCGCCGCGCAGCGCCTCGAAGCGGGGGTCGCCGGTCAGCGCGGCGGCGGTCTCGGCGTTGCGCTCGCCCACCCAGGCCAGTGCGGCCTCGCCCGTCACGTCTTCCAGCCACAGGAAACGATCTTCAGCAGTCACCTCACGATTGTGCCGTCCCCGGGAGCGGGCCTGCAGCGGCTCCCCCCGTCCGGGGTCAGGCGGTCAGGCGGTCAGGCCGTCAGGGGCCGGTCGTCCGCCCGGACCGGGGCCGGCAGCTCGGTCGTCCCCGTCAGGTAGCGGTCGACGGCGGCGGCCGCGGCCCGGCCCTCCGCGAGGGCCCACACCACGAGGGACTGGCCGCGGCCGGCGTCGCCTGCGACGAACACCCCGTCGGGGGCGGGTGCGGGTGCGGGCTCCGCTGCGGGCGCGGGGGCGGGCGGGCCCGGTGCGGAGGGGCCCAGGGCGGCGAAGTCCGGGGTGCGGGCGAAGCCTCCGCGGGCGGTGCGGGCGAGTCCGAGCTGCTCGTCGAGGTGCGAGGCCCGCGCAGGGCCGGAGAAGCCAAGCGCCAGGAGCACCAGCCCGGCCTCCAGTACGCGGTCGGTCCCGGGCAGGGGCCTGCGGGCGGCCGGCTCCACCGCGGTCAGGTGCAGGGCCCGTACGCGGCCCGCCGCATCCCCCTCGAAGTGCACCGTCGCGCTCGAGAAGACCCGCGGGTCGGCGCCGTCGCGGCCCCGCGCCTCCTCGTGCGCGTGGGAGATCCGGTACACCTTCGGGTACACCGGCCAGGGCTCGGTGTCGCGCCGCCCGGTGCCCGGCTCGGGGTTGATGTCGAGCTGGACCACCGACAGCGCGCCCTGCCGCAGGGCGGTGCCCACGCAGTCGGAGCCGGTGTCCCCGCCGCCGACGACCACCACGTGCCGTCCGGCCGCCGTGATCCCCGGGGCCGCGCTGTCGCCCTCACCGACCCGGTTCGAGCAGGTCAGGTACTCCATGGCCTGGTGGATCCCGAGGAGTTCGCGGCCGGGTACGGGCAGTTCGCGGGGTTCGGTGGCCCCGACGGCGACCACGACCGCGTCATGGCGGCTGCGCAGACCGGCCGCGTCGAGGCGCCCGCCGACGTCGCAGTCCGTGCGGAAGACGGTGCCCTCGGCCCGCATCTGGGCTATGCGGCGGTCGAGGTGCGTCTTCTCCATCTTGAACGCGGGGATGCCGTAGCGCAGGAGTCCGCCGATGCGGTCGTCGCGTTCGTAGACGACGACGGTGTGTCCGGCCCGGGTCAGCTGCTGGGCGGTGGCGAGGCCCGCGGGGCCCGAGCCGATGACGGCGACGGTCTTGCCGCTGTGCCGGGCGGGCGGCAGCGGCGGGGTCCAGCCGTGCTCCCAGGCCTGGTCGGCGATGGTCTGCTCGACGTTCTTGATGGTGACCGGGTCTGCGTTGATCGCCAGCACGCAGGCGTCCTCGCAGGGGGCGGGGCAGAGCCGGCCGGTGAACTCGGGGAAGTTGTTGGTCGCGTGGAGCCGGTCCGAGGCCGCCTGCCAGTGGCCGTGGGCGGCGTACGCGTTCCACTCGGGTATGAGGTTGCCGAGCGGGCAGCCGCCGTGGCAGAAGGGGAGGCCGCAGTCCATGCACCGGTTGGCCTGGGCGGACACCAGCGGCAGCAGCGCCTGCCCGGCGTGGACCTCGCGCCAGTCGCCGAGCCGCTGGTCGGCGGGGCGGGCCGGAACGGGGCTTCGCGGGGTGCGGAGGAAGCCGTACGGGTCGGTCATGCGCCGCCTCCCTGGCTCACGGGGCGGATCCGGCGTTCAGACCAGGCTACGCCGCGACGGCGGGGACGGCGCGGGACGGCGGGCCCCCGGGCTGCGGGGGCCCGCTCCGGTCGGTCTTCGGTCGTCAGTCCAGGTCGAGGTGGTAGGCGCCGGCCGCGACGTCGGCGAAGAGCGTGAACTGAACCTGGGGCCCGCCCGCGCCGCAGTCCCCCTCGCCCTCCACGTCGAGCTCCACCGGCTCGGCGTCCACGAGCACGTACTCGCCGTAGCTCTCGAAGTCCCCGGGTCCGTCGGCGACGCCGATGTGGATCGGGGTCTCCTCGGGCAGCGCGGCCAGCACCTCGCGCAGCCGGCCGGCGGTCCATACCTGCGGGTTGTGATCGAACATCTCAGCCATGCGGAGACAGTAGAGGCAGGCGGGGCCGGTGGGGTCGCGCCGCGCCGAAGCGACTTTCCCGGACATAGCTCGCCTTTCCGAAAAAGGCGACAAAAGGAAAAAGGCGAGGAGTGGTCTACTCCTTGCCCTTTTCAACATATAGCGCACGGGGGGCCTTGCGGCAAGACCCGGGTGGTGCCGCAGAATCGCCAGCCGAAGCCGGAAACTGCGGAAATCGGCGATTCGCTCCATGTGCATGCGTATGGGTATGCGCATGGGCATGCGCAGATCGCGGCCGGCCCGAATCCGATCGTCGAGGGGGCCTTGTGAGGGTGGACGTGATCGTGGTCGGCGGCGGGCCGACCGGTCTGATGCTCGCCGCGGAGCTGCGGCTGCACGGGGTGCACGTGGTCGTGCTGGAGCGGCTGGCCGAGCAGACCGGGCAGTCCCGCGGGCGCGGCCTGCACACCCGCAGCGTGGAGATCATGGACCAGCGCGGCCTGCTGGACCGGTTCCTCGCGGCGGGCGAGAAGTTCGAGGTGGGCGGCTTCTTCGGCGGCATCGTCAAGCCGTGGCCGGAGCGGCTGGACACGGCGCACCCGTACGGCCTGTCCGTCCCGCAGCCGGCCACCGAGCGGCTGCTCGACGAGCGCGCCCGGGAACTCGGCGCCGAGGTCCGGCGCGGCTGCGAGGTGGTCGGGCTGAGCCAGGACGAGGACGGCGTGGACGTCGAGCTGGCGGACGGCACGCGGCTGCGCTCGCGCTACCTCGTCGGCTGCGACGGCGCCCGCAGCACGGTGCGCAGCCGGCTCGGCGTCGGCTTCCCCGGCGAGCCGTCCACGGTGGAGACGCTGCTGGGCGACATGGAGCTGACCGCGGATCCGCAGCGGATCGCCGCCGTCGTCGAGGAGGTCCGCAGGACCCAGCTGCGGTTCGGCGTCATCCCCCTCGGGGACGGGCTCCACCGGATCGTCGTGCCCGCCGCGGGGGTGGCCGAGGACCGTACGGTCGCGCCGACCCTCGAGGAGTTCCGGCAGCAGCTGCGGGAGGTGGGCGGCACCGACTTCGGCGTGCACTCGCCGCGCTGGCTCTCCCGGTTCGGGAACGCCACCCGGCAGGCCGAGCGCTACCGCGTCGGCCGGGTGCTGCTGGCCGGCGACGCGGCGCACGTCCACCCGCCGACCGGCGGCCAGGGCCTCAACCTCGGGGTGCAGGACGCGTTCAACCTCGGCTGGAAGCTGGCCGCCGCGGTGGCCGGCTGGGCGCCGGAAGGGCTGCTCGACAGCTACCACGCCGAACGCCATCCGGTGGGCGCCCGCGTCCTGGAGAACACCCGCGCGCAGATCACGCTGCTGGGGACCGACGCCGGGGCGGCGGCGCTGCGGGAACTGCTTTCGAGGTTGATGGACTTCGAGGAGGTGAACCGGTACGTCACCGGGATGATCACGGCGGTCGACGTCCGCTACGACCTCGGCGAGGGCCACGACCTGCTCGGCCGGCGGCTGCGGGACGTGCAGTTGGAGCAGGGCCGCCTGTACGGGCTGATGCACGGCGGGCGCGGACTGCTGCTCGACCGGGCCGGCCGGCTGTCGGTGGAGGGCTGGGCCGACCGGGTCGACCACGTCGTCGACGCCGGCGGGGAACTGCAGGAACTCGGCGTGCCCGCCGTGCTCCTGCGGCCGGACGGCCACGTGGCGTGGGTCGGCGAGGACCAGCAGGAGCTGCTCGGCCGACTGCGCGAGTGGTTCGGCGCCGCCGGCTGAGCCCCCGGCAGGTCAGAGGCCGCCGACGTTTAGCAGCCGGTTCGGGGTCTTTGCCGGGACCCCCGTCAGGACGTCGCGCGAGGCCTGGCCGGTGAGCCAGGCGCGGACCTGGGCGGGGGTGGCGGTCGGGTGCGCCGAGAGGTAAAGGGCCGCCGCTCCGGTGACGTGCGGCGCGGCCCATGAGGTGGCGGTGCCGTCGCTCTCGGTGGTACCCCCGCCCGCGAGTACGGAGGTGATCTTCCCGGCGGGTGCGTAGAGGTCCACGCAGGACCCGTGTCCGGAGCCGAAGGTTTCGGTGTCGCTCCAGTGCCGGTCGTCTTCGGTGGCCGCGGCGACCACGATCGCCCCGTGCGCGCCGGCCGGCGAGTGCCCGCAGGCGTCGTCACCGAAGTTGCCCGCGGCGACGACGGTGGTGATGCCCGACTCGACCATGTGCTGGACGGCGGTGTCGAGGGCGGCGGAACGGGTCTTGAGGTTGAGGGACATGTTGACCACGGCGGGGCGGCGGGCGTGCGCGGTCACCCACTCCACGGCCTGGATGACGGACGCGTCGCCGGCCGCCGGGGTGTCCTTGGCGTGCGCCGAACCGCCGCCCTCCTCGCAGGCGATGGCCTGGACCCGGACGAGTTCGGCCTTCGGGGCGACGCCGGTGGTGCGGCCGCCGATGATGCCGGCGACGAAGGTGCCGTGGCCCAGCCCGCCGCCGTCGAAGCAGTCGCCTGCGTCCGGGTCCCCGACGAAGTCGGCGCCGAGGGAGGCGCGGCCGCCGAACTCCGCGTGCTTGACCTCCATGCCGGTGTCGAGCACGTAGACGTGCACCCCGCTGCCGTCGGCGGCCGCGGCGTACTTGCCGTCGAGGGGCCGGCTGCGCTGGTCGATCCGGTCCAGGTTCCACGGGGCCCCCGTACGGGACACGGAGCCCGGGGCGGCGTGCCCGGACGGCGCCGGGCCGCCCGAGGGGCCGCCGCTCGGGTGCGGCGCTCCGGACGGGGCGCCCGGGGCGGCCGAGCCGGACGGGGCGGGGTGCGCGGATCCGGATCCGGCCGTGGGGTGCGCCGACGACCCCGGGCCCGGGTCCTCGGTCGGGGAACACGCCGAGAGGCCCAGCGCCACCACCGCCACCGCCGTGGCCAGCATCGCGTTGCTGCGCGTGCTTCTCATGTCCGCCCCCTGTCGCCGCCGCGGCTTCCTGCCGTCGACGGCACAGACGCGGACGGCGGAGTACCGGTTGCAGGGTTTCGGCCGCCGGATCACGCGACCGCGGCAGGCGAAGTCCGGCCATGTTCGTCCGGCCCGTACGGGTTCGTTCCGTATCGGATGCGCGGCTGTGTTCCCATGGCGTGATCGCCGACCGACCGGCGACCGGCCGCGCCCCGACGCTGCGGGCCGCCCCGTTCTCCGCGTTCTCCGCGTTCTCCGCGTTCTCCACCACGGGAAGTGACCGCATGTTACGTACCCTCGGCAGCACCTTCCGCGCCCTCGGCACCGCCGCGCTCCTGGCCGGGCTGACGTTCACCGCCGCACCGGCCGCCAGTGCGGCCCCGTCCGGCACTTCTGCCCCCGCGGCCCCGGCCGCCGCCGAGCCGCTCACGCCCGTCGGGGGCGGCACCGGGATCGTCTTCCGGCTGAGCCCCTCCCCCGAGGCGCCCACGAGCTTCTACATCTGCACGCTCACCGCCGTCGGCCGCGACCGGGACGGGAGGCTGGTGGCCCTGACCAACGCCCACTGCTTCGTGGACGAGCAGGGCAACAAGCTGGTCGGCGCCGAGGTCTACCGGGACACCTCGCCCGCCGGGACGGCCTTCGCCCCGGCGCCGATCACCGCCAGTCGGCCCGACCTGGCGACGGGGCCCATCGGCACCGTCGCGTACGTCGGCACCCCGAACAACCTGCTGGGCACCGGCCCCAAGGGCCTGGACTACGCGGTGATCGCGCTGGACGAGACCCGCGTCGCCCCCACCGCCACGGTCGGCTCGACGACCATCACCTCGATCGGCGCCCCGCCGGCCAACGGCACCCGGATGTGCAAGCAGGGCCACCGGACCGGCCTCACCTGCGGAATCAAGCTGGGCACCAACGGCATGTGGTTCACCCACCTGATCTGGACCGACGGCGGCGACTCCGGCTCGCCCGTGGTCGACGGACAGACGCTGGTCGGCAACGCCTGGGGCGCCCAGCACAGCTCGCCGATCCTGAGCATCATCGACGAGCTGGACGCCGCCGGCGGCATCGGAGCCGGCTTCCACCTCGCCTCCTGAGGCCCCCTCCCGCCGGCGCCGCGGCGATTGGATCTTCAACAACGTCCTGGTGTAGAACACATCCCGATCGGACATGATCACGACATTTTTAAGCCATCGGGGGATTTGACATGCAGTCAATTCGACGTACTATCCACACCTTTGCTCTAGTTGCGGCGCTGGGCACCCTCGCGGCCTGTGGGCCCGAGGAGGCCTCGGCGGGCGGCTCGGGCGGCTCGTCCGCCGGCCCGTCCGCCGCCTCCTCCGCCCAGCCGTCGGCCAAGCCTTCGGGCAAGCCCGCCGGCGGCTCCACGGCCGAGCCCGGCAGCGACTGCGGCCAGCCGCCGAAGCTGCCGGCCGGACACAAGATGGTCGAGCCCGCGGTGCCGCCGTCGAAGGGTTCGATGTCCGCCAAGGACGCGCAGCCGACCTGCACCCCCAACGACTGGATCTACCACGGCAAGGGCGAGGCGAAGTACTACCTCTTCGCCGAGGAGGTGAAGGCCGAGCTGGCCACCGGCTCGGGCTCCACCAAGTCCGTCCCGGTGGGCGAGCTGTGGATGCACGCCGGCGACTGCATGACGAACCAGGCCGCCGTGAAGGCCCCGTACAGCTGCTCGGGGAACATCTACGACATCACGGTCGACGGCGAGGGCAAGATCAAGACCATCAAGGAGGTCTGGCACCCCTGATCCGCCGGATCCCGGGGGTTGCTCCGACCGAGGCGGCCCGGCGGCGTACAAGCGCCGCCGGGCCGCGGTTTTTTGACGTCTCGTCAGAGAGCCGTGGTACGGGCCCGGGCCAGGATCGCCTCGGTGTCCACCCCGGTCGGCAGGGTCCCGTACGCGCCGCCGTGCTCGCCGCCCAGCCGGGAGGCGCAGAAGGCGTCGGCGACCGCCGCCGGGGCGTGCTGCTGGAGCAGCGCGGCCTGCAGGACGAGCGCCATGGTCTCGGTGAGCTGCCGGGCCCGGTACTCGGCCTCGGCGGGGTCGGCGAGCTGCTTGTGCAGTCCGGCCACCGCGGCGTCCAGGTGCCGGTCGGCGCCCGCGGCGCGGCCCGCCTCGGCGAAGAAGGCCTCGACGGTCTCCGGCTGCCGGGCCATGGCCCGCAGCGAGTCCAGGGCGGCCACGTTCCCGGAGCCCTCCCAGATGGAGGACAGCGGGGCCTCCCGGTAGAGGCGGGGCATGCCCGAGTCCTCGATGTAGCCGTTGCCGCCCAGGCATTCGAGGGCCTCGGCGGCGTGGCCGGGGGCGCGCTTGCAGATCCAGTACTTGGTCACGGCGAGCCCGAGCCGGCGCAGCAGCGCCTCGTCGCCGTCGCCGCGGGCGACCCGGTCCGTGGCTCCCGCCAGGCGCAGCGCGACGGCCGTGGCGGCCTCGGATTCCAGGGCCAGGTCGGCCAGGACGTTGCGCATCAGGGGCTGGTCGATCAGGGCCTTGCCGAACGCGCGCCGGTGGGTGGCGTGGTGGACGGCCCGGATCAGCCCCAGGCGCATGCCCGAGGCTCCGCCGAGGACACAGTCCAGGCGGGTCATGTTGACCATCTCGATGATGGTGGCGACGCCGCGCCCCTCCTCGCCGACCAGCCAGCCGAAGGCCTCGTCGTACTCGATCTCGGCGGAGGCGTTGGACTTGTTGCCCAGCTTGTCCTTGAGCCGCTGCAGGAGCAGGCGGTTGCGGCTGCCGTCGGGCAGCACCCGCGGCAGCAGGAAGCAGGACAGCCCGCCCGGGGCCTGCGCCAGGGTCAGGAAGACGTCGGACATCGGGGCCGAGGTGAACCACTTGTGCCCGGTCAGCCGGTAGGTGCCGTCGCCGGCCGGGACGGCGGTCGTGGTGTTGGCGCGGACGTCCGAGCCGCCCTGCTTCTCGGTCATCGACATGCCGGCGATGAGCCCGCGCTTGGCGTCGGGCCGGCGCAGCCCGAAGTCGTACGTACGGGAGGCCAGCAGGGGTTCCAGCCAGGCGGCGAGGTCGGGCGCGGCCCGCAGCGCCGGCACGGCGGCGTACGTCATGGAGACGGGGCAGGTGTGGCCCGCCTCGACCTGGCTCCACACGAGGAACTTCGCGGCGCGGGCCACGTGCGCGCCCGGGGTGTCCTGGTCCTGCGCCCAGGGGGCGGCGTGCAGGCCATGGGTGACGGCGGTGCACATCAGCTCGTGCCAGTGCGGGTGGAACTCGACCTCGTCGATGCGGTGGCCGTAGCGGTCGTGGGTGCGCAGCACGGGCGGGTTCTCGTTGGCCAGGCGCCCCCATTCCGCGGCCTGTTCGGAGCCGGCAAGGACGCCGAGGCGGTGGAGCTCGGGTGCGGCCCAGTCGGCGCCCTCCCGGGCGAGCGCCTCCAGCAGGGCCGGGTCGGCCGCCGCGTCGTAGCCGTGGTGCGGCGGTACCTGGTTGGTGACCTCATGCGTCTGCGGCATCGTGTCCTCCAAGGGCACGCAGGGTGAAGGTGATCAGGCCCGGGATGACGTCGCCGGGGGCGGCGTCGCCGTCGGCGAGCGGTCCGACGAGCGCCTCGGCGATGGCCCCGACGAGTGCGGCGGCGGTCAGCTCGGGTGTCTGCGGGGGCAGTTCGCCGGTGGCCACGCCCTCGGTGATCCGCTGGGCGTACACGTCGCGGAAGGCGCGGCGGAAGACGAGGCGTTCGGTGTCCACGGCCGGGTCCGCGGGCTCCGCCAGGAGGGCGAAGGCCCGCCGGGGCGCCTGGAGGGCGCGGGAGGCGAAGGTCTCCACGGCCGCGGCGACGCGTTGCGCAGCGGTCCCCGGGCGCTCGGCCGCGGCGGCGACCGCCTCCAGTTCGCGGGCCACGAGGGTGCGGAAGAGGGCGGCGGCCAGTTCGGACTTGCCGGAGAAGGACTGGTAGACGCTGCCGGTGGAGATGCCGGCCTCGGCGGCGATCGCGGCGACGGAGCAGCCGGTGTACCCCTCCCGGGAGAGCAGGCGGACGGCGGCTTCCAGGACCCGGTCGCGGCGGGCGTCGAGGCGGGCCTGCACGGCAGGGGGGCGACGGTAGGGCATGAAAGAATTGAAGCACCGATTCACTGCTTCACACCAGAGCACGGCGGTGGCCGGTCGCCGCTACCGGCTGGCTCAGGGAGCGAGGGAGGCGGGGGCGGGCCCGTCGGGCCGGACGGTGATGCCGTACGCGGTCCGCTCGGGGACGGAGTGGAAGGCAACCGTGTGCGCGGGCAGCAGCCGTTCGAGGAGCAGGGTGGACTCGCGCAGGGCGAACTGCAGGCCGAGGCAGGCCCGCGGGCCCATTCCGAAGGGCAGGTAGGCGCCCTGCTCGGCGGGCCGGCCCTGCGGGGCGGTGAAGCGCCGCGGGTCGAAGCGCCCGGGCTGCGGCCACAGGTCCGGGTCGCGGTGGGTGAGGTACGGGCAGACCAGGACGTCCGTGCCCGCCGCGACGGCGTGGCCGGCGAGGACGTCGTCCTCGGCTGCATGGCGGGGCAGGAGCCAGGCGGAAGGGTAGAGCCGCAGCGTCTCGTGGACCAGGGCCTGGACGGCCTGCCGGCGCTCGGCGGAACCCTCGGGGCCGGCCGCGAGGGCCCCTTCGCGGGCCTCGGGATGCCGGTCGAGCAGCAGGTACAGCCAGGTCAGGGTGGTGGCGGTGGTCTCGTGCCCGGCGACGAGCAGGGTGACCAGCTCGTCGCGGATCAGGCGGTCGGTGTACTCGGGGCGCTCGGCGGCCGCCTCGACCAGCACGTGCAGCAGGCCCGGCCCGTCGGGCCCCGCGCCGGCGGGGCCGCGGCGGGCGGCCTCGATGGCCGCGCGGGCGACGGCGTCGATCCGGGCGAGGTCGGCGGCGACGGCCTCCCGGGCGTCGACCGCGCCGGCCGGCAGCGTCGGCAGGGCGGCCGTCACGGCGGCGACGGCACCCAGTTCGCGGTCGGTCGCGGCGTCGAGGGGATGCCCGGTCAGGGAGCGCCAGATGGTGTCCAGGGCGAAGCGGCGCAGCTCCGCGCCGACGTCGAACCGCTCTCCGGTGCGCGCGTACGCGGCCCAGCGCTGCGCGGTGGCCCGGGCGGCCCGGGCGATGCGCTGCTCGTAGCGGCGCATGCCGGTGCCGGTGAACTGGGACTGCAGCAGCCGGCGCTGGCGCTTCCAGGCTTCGCCGGTGGCGGCGAGGACCCCGTCGCCGATCAGCAGGCGGGCGCGGTGGGAGCGCTTGACGTACCGGTCGGGCCGGAGGGCGAGCACGTGCCGGACCGCGGCGGGGTCGGTGACCAGCACGGTCGGCGCCGCCCCCGCCTCGGGGTCGAGGGACAACGCGGCGACACCGCCGAGCCGTTCCCGGGCCAGCGCGAGCAGCTCGACGAGCCCGTCCCCCTCTGCCCGCCGGCGTGCCACGAGCTCCGGCTCCAGTTCGGGCACCGGGCGTCCGCCGCCGGACGGGGCCTGCGGGAGCGGTTCGGTACCGGCTTCGGTGGCCACGCGCATCTCCTGTTCGACCGCGACGGGCCCCGGCGGAGCCATCCCCTCACGGACTGTACGGGACCGAGCCCGCTCCGTGACACCCGCCCGAACGGCGGTGGCCGGTTCCCGCCGCCCTGGCTCCGAAAGGGGATCCGTACGGGCAGAACCCGGCCCCGCCGGGCACCGGGCTCCGCCCGGACCCGCGCCTCAAACGCCGGCGAGGCTGAAATCACCCCCAGCTCCCAAATCAAGGCCCAAGCCCGGTGCCCCCAAGGCGGCAGACCCACAGACCAATCCCCGCCGGTGATTGAGGCACGGCGCCTGGGGCAGAGCCCCGGCAAGCCGAGACGGGCCGGGCCCCCGACGCTTGGGGCGTGGCCCGGCCAATTCAGCCTCGCCGGCGATCGAGGCGCGGGGTCCCCCGAAAGCCCGGCCGGCTCCGCCAAGACCTGAGACGGGGTCCGGCGAATCGCCCCCCGACGCTTGAAGCGGCGGCACCGCCAGCTCAGCCCCGCCGGCGATCGAGGCGCGGGGTCTGGGGCGGAACCCCGGTGCCAAACCCCGAGACGGGGCCGGCCAACACCCACCCTCCCGACGCCTGAGGCAGTAGCCGGCCAATTCAGCCCCGCCGGCGATCGAGGCGCGGGGTCTGGGGCGGAACCCCGGTACCAAACCCCGAGACGGGGCCGGCCAACACCCACCCTCCCGACGCCTGAGGCAGTAGCCGGCCAATTCAGCCCCGCCGGCGATCGAGGCGCGGGGT